>WBXE01000010.1 GCA_008932955.1 Verrucomicrobiota bacterium | reverse complement strand
CGTCGCGCCGGACCTCACCGCCCCAGGTGAGATTGCCAAGGTGCACCGCGCCTGGACCTGGAACCTGGGTGCCACCGGGATGCGCGGCTGGATCTATAACGCCTGGCCGGCCACCATGAATCACGACGATGTGACGGCCTTCGCGCCCTATCAGATTTTGGTGACGGCCGTGGCCGATGACACGCCGGCCGCCGGGGTGCTGGCCGTTGACGACGTGATTTTAGGCGTGAGCACGGGCGCGGGTGCGGTGCCGCTTTTCACCAAGGATGCACGCAAGACATTGGGTTGGGCGATTGGCGATGCCGAGGCCGGTAAGGGCGTTCTCAGATTCAAGCGCTGGCGTGCGGGGGCTATCACCGAGGTCTCCATCACTCTGCCCATCATGGGTGCCTACTCGGACACGGCGCCCTACAATTGTGCCAAGTCGGCCAAGATCATGGCCGCCGCCGCCAAGAGTCTCGCCCAAAGGATCAACGCTACTGGCTGGCGCGAGGATTGTAATGGCAGTGATGCCATCAGCGCACTGGCCCTGTTGGCCACCGGCGATGCCGCGTACATGCCAATGCTGCAGGAGTATGCCCGGAAACTCGCGCCCGCCAATTATGTCGCCGGCGGGGACGCATGGCATTTCTACAATGGCATCTTTCTGGCCGAATACTATATGATCACCAAAGACGAGCAAGTGTTTCACGGCCTCAGCGAGTACGTCAAATGCGCGGCTAAAAACTCCGACCTGTGCGGCACGGCCGGCCACGGGTTAGCGACGCTCCCGCCGCCCGGCGGTTGGGGCAACGGGCACCATGGGTCTATCCAGCCTTATGGTGCGATCAACTCGGCTGGATTGGCCGTGCAGCTGACCATTGTGCTGGGCAAGAAGGCGGGCGTGGTGGATCCGGAGATTGAACCGGCCATCAAGCGAGCCACCGGATTTTTCGGCTATTATGTCAACGGTGGGTCCATTCCCTACGGCGAACACCAACCATTTTGGGGTGAGCACCAAGTCCCTGGGCAGGCCCGGCAATATTTTGATCACCGCAGCAATGGCAAAGACGCGATGTGTGCGGTCTTGTTTAGTTGTATGGACGACAAGCCAGCGCAGGCGGAATATTTCGCGCGGATGTGCGTGGCGGGAACCCGGGCCGAAGCCTACGGGCATACGGGGCAGGGGTTTGCCTACCTGTGGACCCAGCTGGGTGCCAATATGGGCGGCCAAGTCGCGGGTGCGGAATATGCGAAAAAAATGCGCTGGGACCGGGATATGAAGCGCCGTTGTGACGGCTCGTTTGTGTATGAAGGTGGCGAGCAGTGGGCTCCCGGGCAGGGCCAGGAACGCACGGTCAATGGCAAGACCATCAACGCCTACTGGGATAATACTTATGGGTATTGGGGGTGTCCGACCGCCTATTATCTCCTCCACGCCGCCATGCCCTTGAAAAAACTCTATATCACCGGCAAAGGCTTGAACCCCGCCAACGCCCTCAGCGCCAAGACGGTGACCTCCGCCATCTGGGCCGGTGACTTCGCCACTAACTGCGGTAGTTATACCAAGGAGCAACTCATCACCGCCCTGGGTGACTATGATCCGATTGTTAGGTTGAATGCCGCTAACGAACTCAGCACCCGCTCGGTGTCCGCCACCGAGGTGAGCGCACTCATTGCCATGACAAAAAATCCCACTGACATCTATCAGCGCAATGGGGCCTGTACGGCGCTGGGTTACCTGAAAGCCCCCAGTGCGATTCCCGCGCTGACCCGCCGGCTCAAGGATACCGATATGTGGGTGCGCGCCAGGGCGGCGCTCGCGCTGGGGCAAATGGATGAGGCGGCGCTGGCGGCGTCGGTGCCCGAAATGGCCGATGCGTTTATCTCCAATGTGACGGCCCCTCTGCCCTGGGATCCGGGCTTCAATGAAAACGATTTCTTGCAGATGGCCAACGGGTTTCTAGCAGGGACGCTGTTCAATACTTGTGGCAAGACCATGCTCAATGCCGACAAGAGCCTGCTCTACCCCGCGCTGCGCGTCGGGCTCAAACAGCCGACCGGCAATTGCCGCGGCCAACTCAACAACTTTGTGGAGAATATGTTGAGCCAAGCCGACGTGCAGGCGTTGTTCCCGGAATTGGTGGAATGTGCCAAAGTCCAGACATCGATGGACACTTTCATGGGTGGCTATCCGCCGATTGCCGCGATGCGGGCGATGTCGAGAACCAAGGTGCAGGATGGCATCCAGGTGATCAACGATAACGTGGGTTTTTATAAAAACTACGCTCTGACCGAGTTGCCGAAATTCGGCGAGGCCGCCCGCTGGACGTTGCCGGATTTGCGTGCCGCCCTCGCAAACTGGGAGCCATCCGGCAAGTTTTACGAAACGCTCGGCCAAACCGTCACCGCGCTGGAAGCCGCCACCAGCAGCCCGCCTCCTCTCTATGGCCTGCCGGTTGCCACCCCGAAAATCCTGGCCACTCCGGTCAACACCCCCAAAGCCATTGCCCTGGCCGGCAACTCCTGCCGGACCAGCCCAGTCACCTGCACCGTCGCGACCCAACCGGCGCATGGCACCCTCACGGGATACCCGCCCAACCTAACATATACCCCCGCCACCGGCTACCAAGGCATGGACCGTTTCACGTTCACCGCCACCGACAGCGTGGCGGAGTCAGCGCCGGCCACGGTGCATCTGGTGGTGGGCACGGGTGGCAGCGGGTTGACCGGGAGTTATTTTGACAAAATGGATTTCACCTTGCCCAAGACGCGCCACATCGATCCATGCATCAACTTTGACTGGGGCTCCTCACCGCCTAACTCGCTGGGCACGGGCACTTACAGCGTGCGCTGGACCGGCCAGGTGCTCGCTCCCGAGACCGGCTCATACCGGCTTTCCACCCGCACCAGCGACGGGGTGCGCCTGTGGATCAACGGCGCGCAGGTGATTAACGACTGGAAAGACCATGCAACCAATCTGTGGAATGACAGCGAAGCCATTACCCTGAACGCCGGGCAGAAATATACCCTCAAGATGGAATACTATCACAATACCAACCCGTCCACTGTGCGGCTGTATTGGTATATGCCGTCCAGCCAATCCGCCACCATCATTCCGCAGGAGTTGTTGTTTCCGGTGTCGACCGTGAGCCTGACGTCGCCGCTGGATGGCGCGCGCTTCGGTCTGGCAGCGGGTCAGCCGACGACGGTGACGCTGACGGCTGACACCTCGGACATGGCCGGCAAGGTGACCAAAGTGTCCTACTTTAATGGCAGTGTGCCGATCGGGTCCGCCACCGCCCCACCGTATTCTTGCGTTTGGTCGAATGTGGCCGTGGGCGATTACCGGATCACGGCCAAGGCCACGGACGTGAAGGGGCAGGTCAGCAGCTCATCCGTGGCAATGATCGCGGTGGATAGCTACACGGTGCCCGTTACGGCCGGTCTCGCCTGCCACTTTGACGCGGGCGTGGGCATCACCACCAATGCCGACGGGATCGTCACCCACTGGCAAGACCGGTCCGGCAATGGTCATCACGCCACCTTGGACACCAGCGTCTGGAACAGCGGCACCGCAACCCTCGCCACTAATCAAATCATGGCGCTGCCGGCGGTCAAAATCCGCAAGGGCTGGTTCGACCTGACCGGCGCGTTCTTCCCCAAAGAGCAGTACGTCGTGATGCGCTCACCCAACGCCACCTGGAATGGCACCGGCGCATTCATCGGCCGCAAATCCTACGACAGCCTATCTGTGCGGGTCTCCAGCTACACCATAAAGCGTGGCGGTACCGAGTTCTGGGACATGCCGGCGGCGTGTTCCAGAAATGGCAAGCCCACCATGAACCTCGCCCCCCTAACCGATTACATGGTAGTCAAAATCACCGTAAACGACAAGGCGAGCGCGGAAAATCTAGCAAAGTATCCGTATTGTCAGATCGGGCGGACCGAAAAGGAGGCTGGCATGGACTGTGACGTTGCCGAGATCATCGGCTACAACAAAGCGCTCTCGGCCAGTGACGAGGCATTGGTCGGCGCTTATCTGGCAGGTAAATACGGCATCACCACCACCTATCCGGCCGCCGGCAGTCTGGCTAACAAGCCTGCCACCGCCATCACCACCAACTCGGCCCAGCTCAATGCCACGCTGATGAACAACCGCATCAACTATGCAGTGGTCGCTTACTGGGGTCCCGTCAATGGTGGTATTACTCCCGCCAACTGGGCCAACTCGGCCGCTATCAGCTCGTGGGGTGACGGGGCATCAGTTGATCTGAGTCGCAAGCTCACCAAGCTGGCGCCCGGCACGACCT
This sequence comes from Verrucomicrobiota bacterium, assembly GCA_008932955.1. Lineage (GTDB taxonomy): Bacteria > Verrucomicrobiota > Verrucomicrobiia > Verrucomicrobiales > Akkermansiaceae > Luteolibacter. The sequence goes on along the minus strand of WBXE01000010.1, from coordinate 19,141 downwards.
ACTACTACACCTTCCGGGCTAACAACGGGCTGCAAACGCTGTGGGCTGCCGCACCCTTGAGTTTCACCACGATCTCCACGGCCAAGGATTTCCTGAGCTTCGCTGGCAAAATCCCCGGCAGCACTGCCAGTATCGACGCAGCTGCCAGCACCGTGACTTGGACCGTTCCATTTGGTACGCCACTCACCAGTTTGGCACCAGGCTACACGGTTTCTGCCGAGGCCGCGGGTTTGCCGACAGCCGAGACAAAACGGAATTTTACCACTCCGCAAACCTATACCATCACCGCCCAGGACGGTTCCACCAAAGTTTATACCGTCACGGTTAGCGTGGATAAATCCGCGCCGTCCGCTAGCAATGCCACACTGACCACCTTGGAGAACACGGCCAAGGGGCTCGCGGCAAGCAATTGCGGCTACGCGGATCCGCAGTCCGTGGCGCTGGCCGCGGTGCAGATCACCTCGCTGCCGGCAAAAGGCACCCTGAAGATGAACGGCACGCCCGTGCTGATAGGCAATCTGCCGTTGGTGGTGGCAGCAGCTAATCTGGGTAACCTGACCTACCTGCCGCCGGAGAAGGCTCAAGGCACTCCTTACACGGCGATCGGCATCAAGGTCAAGAATGCCAACAACATCTGGAGCCGCGCCGAGGCCATGCTGACGGTGAACGTAACGCATGTAAATCATCCGCCCACCTCCGCTGGCGGCTCGGTCATCGTCAAAGGCGACGCCGTCAAGACGTTTGCGGCTTTGGATTTCCCGTTCGCGGATGTTGATAGTGGCGACAGGCTGGGCGCAGTCAAGGTGACCTCGTTCCCGACCCATGGCACCCTCAAACTGGGCGCGACGCCAGTAACACCTAACGCGGTTATTCCAGCGGCCAGTATCGAGACCCTCACCTACACACCGATGGCCAACTACGCCGGTGCCGACTCGTTCAAGTTTCAAGTGCGCGATGCGGCGGCGTTCAGTGCCGATGCCGCCATGGCCATCACCGTCAAGTCTGCATCAATCATTGAGGTAACTAACGGAAGCTTCGAAACGCCGGGTAACGGGCAGGGTGGACCGTGGGCCATGTTCGGCAGCCCGTGGCCCTCCACTGGCTTGCCTGGCAATTTCCAGCAAATCAAAGGGACTAGCGGCGGTAACTTTACCAAAGTGCCTGATGGCGATTGGATCGCGCTGGTCAGTGCGGATGACGTGTCGTCCACGGCTCCGCTGCTGCAGAACCTGGGGGAAAGCATGGTGGCCGGCGATACGCTCTCGGTGACGTTCTCGCTCGGCAGGGCAAAAGACACGAAGGGGGGACAAGGAGTGGCTTTTTTCAAGGTGGACTCGACCCTCTATTCGATGGACTTCGACACCACCGCGTTGGCCGCCGATAGCTGGAAAACCTTTACCCTAACCAAAACGATCACCAATCCTGGAGTCTTGAGTCTCGGGTTCTACGGCACCAGCAAAGCCAACTCCTGGTTGGACAAAATCAGCAATGTCACTCTGACGCGTAACAAACGCTGAGCGCCGGCCGTGCGGAAGACCGGCGGCGGTGTGCCGGCTAAGGAGCCACCACATTCGTGTGGTGGTAGCGGAAGGGCGTCCCATGAGTCAGCGCCGAAGACACTCTTTCATGGCCGGTCCTTCCGCACGACGACAGTAAGGTGGTCGCTCCCTAACGCGTCGCACCGGAGCCACGTGACTCGCGAGCACGTGATGGTCAGAGCGGCGGGGAGGCGCATCTGCCTGCCCTGCGGTTCCGGCTTGCGGCTGGCGGCGAACCCGCCACACTCGCCGCCGTGAACTCAACTGCTCTGGGATTTTTCGATTCGGGTGTCGGCGGCCTCACCGTGGTGCGGGCCGTCCAAGAACTCATGCCCACCGAAAATATCCTCTACCTCGGCGATACCGCGCGGCTGCCCTATGGCTCGAAAAGCCCCGAAACCATCCGTCAGTTCGCCGATGAGGACGTGCGCTTCCTGTTGGCCCACGGCGTCAAGGCGGTGGTCGTCGCCTGCAACACCGCCAGCGCCCACGCCTTGTCCTGCCTGCGCGAGCAATATCGCGTGCCCATCATCGGCGTTATCGAGGCCGGCGTGGAGGACGCCTTGGCCGACCCCAAGGCCGAGCGCATCGGCATCATTGCCACCCGCGGCACGATCAGCTCGCACGCCTATCAGCATGCTCTGGCCCAGCGCCGCACCGGCCTGATCATCCATGGCCAGGCCACCCCGCTGCTGGTACCCTTGATTGAGGAAAATTGGATAGAGCAGCCGGCCACCCGCCAAATCCTCCAGGTCTATCTTGACCCGCTGGTGGACAAGGGAATCGACACCCTGATGCTCGCTTGCACCCATTACCCCTTGCTCATTCCGGTCCTCAAAACCTTGCTGCCGCCCGGCCTGCGCTTGGTCGACTCCGCCACCACTTGCGCCCAACACCTACAACGCGAGTTGACCCGCCTCGACTTGCTAGCGCCTCCCGACCAAGCCGGTAGCCTGGATATTTATCTAACTGACCTGTCGGAGCAATTCGAGCAACTCGCGCGCCAGTTTCTCAAAAAATTCCCCGGCCGGATCCGCCGCGCGGTGTTAGGCGGGTGAGCTGGGCGCTCGTTTTGGCCTTTGCGGGTCGAAAAACCACCGCGTTGTGGTTAATCGTGGCAAAGAAACCACTGAAACACTGATTACCACTGAGTTCTGCAAGGTGGTAAAGAACCTCCTCGCAATGCTCAAGGAGGTGATGGGATGAGCATTCGCGGCTTGATACCCGTATATTTCCAGAATATACTTCCAGCCGATGATTGATTGGGCTACCATCACCGGATTCCAGTGGGACGGGGTGAACGCCACCAAAAGCCACGACAAACACGGAATCGGGTGTCCGGAGGCAGAATCGGTCTTCTTCGCCCCCGACCTCCGCATCCTCGCCGACCCGCAGCACTCCACTCCCGATGAACCCCGCTGGCACGCCTTCGGCACCTCTGCCGCCGCCCGCCCGCTCAGCGTCACGTTCACCATCCGCCGCCCGCTTCTCCGCATCATCTCCGCCCGCCCGATCAACTCCCGCGAAAGAAAATCCTATGGCTACCCGCAAAACTAACCCACTCCAAGTCCCGCGCGAACCGGCGCACAGCACCGCCCATCTCGATCTGTCGAAGGCGCGGCGTGTCGCTTTGCCCAACTTGAAGCTTTCCACCGAGACGATCTCCCTGCGCATGCCCGCACCCCTGCTCGACACCATCAAGATCGAGGCGAACAAGCGCGACGTGCCCTATCAATCGCTCATTAAAATGACCCTCGCCGAGCAGTTTGCAAAATATCCAGCAGGCACCTGAAAAATTTCAAAACGGGTTACTCCTCAGCTCACCCCACTGATTTATGCACCTCGAGGGCGCTATCGCCCATTGTCTGAGCCAAGCTCATGCCCACGAAACAACCCCATTCGGCCCCGAGGTGCTGGTGTACAAAGTCGGGGGCAAGGTGTTTGCCTTGACCGAGCCCGAGGCTTTCCCTGCCACCATGAATTTGAAATGCGAGCCGCTGCGTGCGCTGGAACTACGCGACCGCTTTGAGGCGATCCGGCCCGGCTATCACATGAACAAACGCCATTGGAACACCGTGACCCTCGATGGCTCTCTTCCCGCCACTCTGGTGCGCGAACTCATCGAGCATTCCTATCAACTCGTCGTGTCCGGGTTGCCAAGAAAGGTGCGCGAGGCACTCCAGCCGTGAGCAGAGGGGCTTTCGCCATGACCTCCGGCATTTGCTCTTGTGCCTCGTGCAGGACCCTGTCATATTTCAGCTGTCTTTAGGAAACGTGTTGATTCTCAGTCCCGGCCGTGTTATGGCCACTGTCAAAGCCGCCCGCAGGGTCGTTCGCGGCGCACTCTCCACTCCTTCAAATCGCTCATTCTAGTCTTTTGTTTGGTCAAAAATTTCTAAACCAGCTACCTTTTTTCATCATGCCACAAAAACTATTTGGAACCGACGGCATTCGCGGCCGTGCCAATGAATTTCCGATCACCGCCGAAGTCGCTTTGCTGCTAGGCAAGGCGGTGGCCCGGGTCTTGCGCTCGTCCGGGGTAAACCGCAACCGGGTGCTGGTGGGCAAGGACACCCGGATATCGGGCTACATGCTCGAAACGGCGCTCACCAGCGGGCTGGTGTCGATGGGCATGGACGTGTTCATGGTGGGGCCGATGCCCACGCCTGCGGTGGCGCATTTGACCAAGTCGATGGGCGCGGCGGCGGGCATCATGCTCACCGCTTCGCACAATCCCTACGAGGACAACGGCATGAAGATTTTCGGCCCGGATGGCTACAAATTGTCGGATGAATTGGAAGCGTCCATCGAGCGCCACGTGCTGCGCTTAGAGCCTGAGGCCGATCCGCTGCCGGCGCGCCAGATCGGCAAGGCGCACCGCATCGATGATGCGCGCGGCCGCTACATCGAGTTTTCCAAGCAGACGGCGGACAATGTGCCCTTGCACGGGCTCAAGGTGGTGGTCGATTGCGGGCACGGGGCGGCGTACTTTATCGCCCCACTCATTTTCAAGGAACTCGGCGCGGAAGTCATCGTCACCGGTTGCCAACCCGATGGCATCAATATCAACGACGGCTGCGGCGCACTCTATCCGGAAACCGCCGGCGAGTTGGTGCGCCGCCACAACGCGGATCTCGGCATTTCATTCGATGGCGATGCCGACCGGGTCATTTTCACCGATGCCAGCGGCCAAGTGGTCAGCGGCGATCGGATTTTGGCGCTGTGTGCCATCAGCCTCAAGGATCAGGGGAAATTGCGCCATGACACGCTGGTGGCCACCGTCATGAGCAATCTCGGACTGCGGCAGGCGATGACCGAGCACGGCATCAAGCTGGAAACTACCGCAGTTGGGGACCGCAGCGTCATCGAATGCATGCGCAAACACGGCTATTCCTTCGGCGGCGAGAATTCCGGTCACCTCATTTTTGCGGACTATGCCACCACCGGCGACGGTATCCTCAGTGCCCTGCAAGTACTGCGCATGATGCATTCCCGCAATGCCACCCTCGCCCAGCTCGCCGCAGTCATGCACGAGTACCCGACCCAGCTCGCCAATATCCCGCTCTCCTCCAAGCCGCCCTTGGAAAGCTTGCCCAAATTGCAGCTACTCATGGCTCAGGCGACCCAGGCCTTCGGCGACGACGGCCGCCACTTGATCCGCTATTCGGGCACCGAAAATAAAATCCGTGTGCTCGTGGAACACAAGGACATCGAACAGGTGCGCACCTGGGTGAGCAAATTCGCCGCCGCCATCCAAGAGGAAATCCGCTAACCGACCCCGGCGATGGACACCCAAGCGTCATCTAACTGCGAGCCGCTGTCACTGACCCGCAGCATCGGCGATTTTCCCATCGGTAATATTCCGCTGCACCAGCACCAACAGGCGGCGCTGGCCTGCGCCGGACTCGCCGGCAAGGCGATTTCCATCCACCCGCACGCTTGGCTGGTGGCAGCTGATCTAACATTTCTGGCGGGAGCCGACACCTTGGTCGACACTTTTCTAACACCCCTGGCGTGGCGCGGCAGCACTCCGGATCTAGCGCGAGCCGCGATGGTGGCAGCCTCGTTTGTGATCCGCTATCCGTGGGACTTGTTGCGGGCCAACGAGGGTTACGTGGGTGGCTTGGAAAAATCCGAACTCTTTGGCGACGTGCATCCCTCGGCGGTGCTTGAGGGCATCGTCCACTTGGGCGCGGGCTCGCGGATTTTGCCCGGGGTGTTCATTGAGGGCAACGTGGTGGTGGGGGCCAAGTGCCGAATCGGCCCAAATTGTTATATCCGCGGCCATACCAGCATCGGCGACGCCTGCCACATAGGCCAGTCGGTGGAAATCAAGAACTCGCTGATTTTATCCCGCACCAGCATCGGCCACCTGTCGTATGTCGGCGATTCGGTCATCGGCGAAGCTGTCAACTTCGGGGCCGGCACCATCATTTCCAATTTCCGCCACGACGGAAAAAACCACCGCTCAATGGTCGATGGACAATTGTTGGATACCGGTCGGCGCAAATTCGGCGCCATCCTCGGCGATCACGTTCACACCGGCATCCACACCTCGATCTATCCGGGCCGCAAACTCTGGCCTAACACCAGCACCCGCCCCGGCGCAATCGTCCAGCACGATCTGCGGGGGTGACTCCCGGAACGGAATAACTCATGCTAAAAAGCCCCTGGAAGGGCTAGCTGCACCTTTTTTTTTAACCACGGATTAGACGGATGACACAGATTACACGGATGAAGAATTTGAGAGGGTAGGTTGGCGGGATTGGAGGGTAAATCGTGGCAAAATTAACCACTGAGACACTGATGACCACTGAAATCACTGATAAGAAATTTGTGAATATTGCAGTGTTTTCAGTGGCAATCAGTAATTCAGTGGTGAAATTCGTCACGAACCATCCCAAAAGGTGGGGGCCATATCATTTGCAACCTTCTAACAATTCGTTGAACCTGTTAAATCCGTGGTTTATCCAACCTCGAGTATTGTCAAACTGGGGTTTGTGGATTTAAGATCAGCCCTTGCCTGCCACCTCCTCACGCATGCCCCACCCCGCCCCCGGCCAACGCTGGCTCTCCACCTCCGAACCCACTCTGGGCCTTGGCGTGGTGCGGGCCGTGGATGGCGATACCGTCACCCTGCACTTTCCCGCCGCCGAGGCCAGCCGCACCTATGCGTTTGGTGCCGCGCCGCTGGTTAGAGCGCGCTTCGGCCCGGGCGATGTGCTGGCCGACCGCAGCGGCCGCCACCTAACCGTCGAGACGGTGGTCGACGACGAGGGGGTTCTAACTTATCACGGCGGCGGCCATCAGCTCAGCGAAGGCGAGTTGCTTGACTCGCTGAGTTTCGTGCGTCCGGACAAGCGCTTGCTCGCCGGGCTGAGCGAGCATCCGCGTGCCTTCGATGGCCGGATGCAGGCGCTCGCCTGGAATAGCCGCATCCGCCACGCACCCGCCCGCGGGTTCGCCGGTGCCCGTATCGACCTGCTTCCCCATCAATTGGCCATCGTCGCCGAAACCGCCGCCCGGTTGCACCCGCGGGTGTTGTTAGCTGACGAGGTGGGCCTCGGCAAGACGATCGAGGCCTGCCTGATTTTGCACCGCCTCCACCTAACAGGCCGGGCTGGTCGCATCCTCATTTTGGTACCCGAGCCGCTCATCCACCAGTGGTTCATCGAGTTGCTGCGCCGCTTCAATCTGCGCTTCGCCATCTATGACGAAGCCCGCTGCCTCTCGCTGGAAGCCCACGCCGCCGACGCCAATCCTTTTCTCGACGCCCAACTCATTCTCGCCGCCAGCGCTTTTCTAACTGAGCTGCCCAACCGCGCCGCGCAAGCCCGCGCCGCCGGCTTTGAGTTGCTCATCGTCGATGAGGCGCACCACCTCGAATGGTCGCCTAACGAACCATCCGCCGCCTATGCGATGGTCGAGTCGCTTGCCCGCCGTATTCCTTCGCTGTTGCTGCTAACCGCTACGCCCCAACAACTCGGGCCCGCCGGTCATTTCGCCCGCCTGCGCCTGTTGGATCCGGACCGTTACGCCGATCTCGAGGCGTTTTTGACGGAAACGCGCGACTACGGGCCGCTCGCCACGGCGGTGGACGCCCTCCACCAGGGCGAATTGCCAGCTGACCTCGACGCCTTGAGCGCCCGCTCACCCCGCGCCACCGGCCATCTAGCCGCTCTGCGCGGTGGTGATATAGCCGCCCGCGCGCTGCTGATGGCCGAGTTGATCGACTTATTTGGCACTGGCCGGGTTTTATTTCGCAACACGCGCGACCAGCTCAGCGGATTTCCGCAGCGCCAGCCGCAAATGCACCCGTTGGAACGCGGGACCTCGCCCTACCATTGGCTCGCCACGTTGTTGCGCTCGCTGCCGGAAACCGAAAAGGTCCTGCTCATCACCGGTTCGCCCGAAGCCGCCATCTCGGTGCAGCAGAAACTTCTCGCCGAAATCCAGGTAGCCACCGCGCTTTTCCACGAGGATCTGAGTCTCCTCCAGCGCGATCGCAATGCCGCTTGGTTCGCCGAACCCGATGGCGCGCGCCTGTTAGTGTGTTCCGAAATCGGCAGCGAGGGCCGCAATTTCCAGTTCGCCCGCCAACTCGTGCTGTTCGGCCTGCCGCGCGATCCGGAGTTATTGGAGCAGCGCATCGGCCGCCTCGACCGCATTGGCCAGCGCGGCACCATCCACATCCACGTGCCCTACGGCGTCGACAGTCGCTCCGAACTCCAGGCCCGCTGGCTCCACGAGGGCCTCGATGCGTTCAGCCGACCGCTCAAAGGTGCCACCGCCCTCGCCAGCGTGTTGCTGCCTGAACTCGACGCCCTCAGTGCCACCGCCGCCGCCTCCCAAGCATTCCAAGCGTTCCTCCAGCGCAGCCGCGAACTCAAGGCCCAGGTCACCCGCGACCTCGCCACCGGCCACGACCGCTTGCTCGAACTCGGCGCGCCCGCTCCAGCCAAAGCCGCCGGCTTGTTAGAATCGCTGCGGGCCGCTGATCGCGACCTGCGTTTCGAGCGCTTTGCTGTCTGGCTCTTCGATCACCTCGGGCTCGATGTGGCCGATCTGAGCCCACGCACCTATCACTTTGAACGCGGCCAACGCCACAGCGAAACTTTCGCCGATTTGCCGCCCGACGGCTTGGCCGTCACCTTCGACCGCGCCACCGCCCTGGCCCGCGAGGATCTAACATTTCTCACCGCCGACCACCCGGTTTTCCTCGGTGCCTTGGACCATCTCCTCGACAGCGAGGCCGGCAACGCGTCCTTCGCCCATTGGCAAGCCGGCCAGGGCAAGGCGATCTTGCTCGAATGCGCCTTCGTGCTGGAAGTACTCGCGCCCACCCGCCTGCACCTCGACCGCTTTCTGCCGCCCACCCCGATCCGCATTCTCGTCGATCACCACGGCAAGGCGGTGGACGCGGCTCCGCCCAGCGCCCTGCTGGTGCCCGGTGATTCAAGCCGCCTCGTGAACCAGCCAGCTTTTCGCAACGAAATTTTCCCCAAAATGCTCGCCGCGGCCCGCGAACTCGCCAGCACCGCCAGCCAAGCGCCGACGGCTGCCGCCGGCCACCTCGCCGGCGACGCACTCGGCGCGGAGCTCGAGCGCCTCGCCGACCTCGCCACCCGCAACCCCCAGGTATCTGCCGCCGAACTCGCCGCCCTCCAAGCCTGCCGCGAGGAATCCCTCACATGCCTCGCCAGCCCCCGCCTGCGCCTCGACGCCCTGCGCCTCATCTGGCGCGGTGGTGGCACCAGTACGGCTTCCAGCGCTTGACCTGGAGCATAGTAAAGTCCGCGCCCGCTGCTTTTTTTGACTATTTCTCTGTCCCTTTATCAAAAATCCAATTACTAACAATCCATGAAATATCGCACTCTGGGCCGTACCGGCTGGAAGGTTTCCGAAATTAGTTTTGGCGCGTGGGCCATCGGCGGGTCGTGGGGCGAGGTCGATGACGCGGAATCGCTCGCCGCACTGCATGCCGCACTAGACGGCGGCGTGAATTTTTTCGACTCGGCGGATGTTTATGGCGATGGCCGCAGTGAACGATTGCTGGCGAAACTGCGCAAGCAACGGAAGGAAAAGTTTTACATTGCCACGAAAGCCGGCCGCCGACTTGATCCTCACACGGCGGGAGGATACAATCGCAAAAACCTCACCGGCTTCATCAACCGCAGTTTGAAGAATCTCAAAACCGACTCGCTCGATCTGCTGCAGCTGCATTGTCCGCCGACCGGGGTTTATTATATGCCGGAAGTCTTTGGTGTTCTCGATGATCTCGTGCAAGCCGGCAAGCTGCAGCATTACGGCGTCAGCGTCGAAAAAGTCGAGGAGGCGCTCAAGGCTATCGAATTTCCCGAAGTCAAGACCGTGCAAATTATCTTCAATATTTTTCGGCAACGTCCGGCGGAAGGGTTTTTCCAAGAAGCACAGCGGCGCAAGGTCGGGATTTTGGCGCGCGTGCCGCTGGCATCGGGGATGTTGTCTGGCAAATTGACTGCCACCAGTACGTTTGCCAAGGACGATCATCGCGGCTTCAACCGCCATGGCGAAGCGTTTGATCGTGGCGAAACATTTTCGGGCGTCGATTACCAAACCGGGCTGCGCGTCGTGGAGAAATTGCGCGCGCTGCTACCGCGGGATGTAACTTTGGCGCAACTGGCGCTGCGCTGGATCTTGGAATTTCCTGCCGTGACCTGTGCGATTCCCGGCGGCAAGCGGCCGTCGCAGGTCGCAGAGAATCTCGCTGCGTCGTGCCTGCCGCCGCTCTCGGCGCACACGATGAAGAAAATTCGCGCTATTTATGCCGCGGAGATCCAGCCGCTGGTGCATCAGTATTGGTAAACCATCCCCTGGCCCTCTGTCACTTCATCTGCGGATTGGGACTGTTATGGAGCGACGACTTTACTGTCGTTGTGCGGAAGGGGCGGCCGTGAAATAGAGCCTTCGGCACTTACCCATGAGCCGCCCTTCGGCAACCACCGCAAGAATGGGGTGGCTCCTTAGCCCGAGTCAGCTTTTTGGCTTGTTGCAGTTGGCGCGCTTACTATTTATCTGTCCCTTTATACAAGCTGTGTACATGGGTGGGAATGTGTGCTTGAGTGGCGAATCAATCCGCACATGCCATCTCTCTCCAACCTCTTGCAGAACAATCGTGCCTGGGCGGCGTCCATCACCGACCAGGATCCGGGATTTTTCAAAAACCTCGCCAACCAACAGCAGCCCCAATATTTGTGGATCGGCTGTTCGGATAGCCGGGTGCCGGCCAACCAAATCATCGGGCTGGCCCCAGGTGAGGTGTTTGTGCACCGCAATGTGGCCAATGTGGTGGCGGAAACCGATCTCAACGTGCTGGCCGTGCTGCAATACGCCGTGGATGTGCTGCGGGTTCGCCACATCATCCTGTGCGGGCATTACGGCTGCGGCGGCGTCAACGCGGCCTTGGAAAATTTTCGCCACGGCTTGATCGACAATTGGCTCTCGGGGATCCGCGCCTTGCGTCGCCAGCATCACGAGGAACTGGCCGGGCTGCCGATGGAAGCGGCGGCTGACCGCTTGTGCGAGCTCAACGTGTTGGCGCAGGCCAAGCACATTGCCCGCACCACGATTCTGGAGGATGCCTGGCAACGCGGCCAGCCACTGGCGATTCACAGCTGGATCTATCGTCTCGACAGCGGCATCATCCAGCCACTGGCGGAGCCGATCTGCCGGCCCATCGAGCTGTGATGCGTCTGGCGGCAATTAGTTTAATTTCAGCTTTGCAGCACAGCGCGGATTTTGTAGGCTGTGGACGTGCTACAAATTGTGTTCAATGAAATCAGCGCGGCGGAAATCTCGCGCCTCGATACCCTCGAGCAGCTCGATTTGCTCGATTCATTCCGGGTGTCGGAGACGGACTTGGAGCAACTTGACGGTGAACGCTTTGGAAAAATCACCCGCGACGGCAAGGTGCTGTACCGGTTTCGGGCCAAGGATTACCGGTTTTACTTTGAGGTCACCGACGCTGCGGTGGTGGTCCACCGCTTGCTGCACAAGGGGACATTTTCGGATTTTCTATTTCGCTCGAAGATGCCGCTGGCCGAAGACGAGGCCCTGGCCCAATCCAAACACTTTTGGAAACTCATCGATGAGGGACGCAACGCACGACGCCTGTGAAATTGGGCGGATTTTTCTTTTGCCACCGATCTAACATGTCGCAGACTTCGTTTTTCCGATGAAATGGCTTCCCTATCTGATTCTAGCGGTCCTGGTGGTTGGCAGCTTGTTGTTCTACAGGTGCTCGGTGCAGGAGCAAACCCGCATCAGTGAGAAAATCACCCAGCTCCAGCAACAAGAGGGAAGCGACGATGATAATCAGCGCGAGATGCTCAAATTGCAGGACGACGCCGACAGTCGGGGCAGCCAAAATATTTTCGTGGGTATCTTGCTAACGTTGCTGGGGGCAGGTGTGCTGGGGGTTTTGTTTGTCACGCTGGTGTTGCCCATGCTGGCCCACCGCGTTGCGCACTTGGCGTACGACAGCGGGGAAATGTTAGAGAAAGACGCCATGCACGATGCCCGCTCGCTGGTGGCGCAAGGGGAGTATGAGAAGGCGATCGAAGCCTTAAGAATAGCCGCTGCCCATGATCCGCTCAACCGCCTGCCGTGGGTGGAAATGGCCCGCATTCAACGCGTGCAGCTAGATGATGTGGAAGCGGCGATCCAGACGCTGCGCCAGGCCTTGGAAAGCCAGGAATGGCAGGTCAATGACGCTACCTATTTTCTCTTTCGGCTCGCTGAACTCTACGACGAAGACCGCCAGGACCGAGTCACCGCAGCGTCTATCATGCAACAAGTGATCGACGAGTTTCCGGAAACCCGGCACTCGGCCAATGCCCGCCACAAACTCCACACTTGGGGACTGGTTTAATCTATGCGCGCGGCGCTCACCGCTTTTTTTGCCCGCCATCCCATGCTCGCCGCAGCGCTGGCCATGGCAGGCTGCATCGCACTTGCGGACCGCTCGCTCGTCGCCGCTTGTCTGGCTGCGGGGGTGTGCGGAGTTTTCGGCACTTGCTTGGGATGTTGGCGCCGCGGCTTGGGCTGGGCCCTGTGCGGTATGCTGGCGCTGGGTGTTTTCGCCTGGCGCAACCACCGTCGCGATGCGGCAGCGGCAGGCTTGTTAGAGCAAGTGAGCGGGCTGGTGGAAGGCCGGGCGCAGGCCGATGGCAAGGGCGACAACGGCTCGTGGACTGCGCCGGTGCGGCTGCGCGGCGGGCGCTACGACGGTACGACGGTGTGGTGGGAAGGCCGCGGTGAAAGCCCGGTGGCGGGTTCGTTGGTGCGTGCCAGGGGCAATTTTCGGCCGCTGCCGGTGCTGCGCAATCCGGGGGAGTTCGATCAAGGGGCGTGGTTGCGCCGCATCGGGGTGGCGGCGGTGTTTCGCTCGGCCTGGAGCGACGGGCAGGTGGAGACCCGTCCGCTGGCGGCGTTGGGGGCACGGGTGCGGCTGGGGTTTCGCAAGGCGGTGACGGCCGGCTTGCCAGAGGATAGCCAGGCGGCCATCGTCATCCGTGCGGTGGTCATCGGCGATGTGCAGCCGGATGCCGATGAATTGATCGCCGACTTCCGCAACAGCGGCACCCTGCATATTTTTTCGGTCAGTGGCACGCATGTGGCGATGGTCGCGAGCATCCTCTGGGTGTTGCTGAGGACGGCAGGCGTGCCGCGGCGCTGGGCCATCCTGGCCTTGCTGCCAGCTATTTTTGGCTACACCTGGATTTCTGGCAACAGTCCGCCGGCGTTGCGCTCGGCCTGGATGGCCTCGGTTTTTTTAGGGGCATTTGTCTTCCGGCGGCGGCCGGATTTACTCAATGCGCTCGGCCTCGTGTTATTCGTCATGTTGTTGTGGGATGGCAACCTGTTGTTTCAGCCGGGGGTTCAATTGTCCTACGGTGTGGTGGCGGCCATTGCCCTGGGCAGCGAGTGGGCGGCGCGGGCATTCACGTGGTTTGCCCAGCCGCCGCTCTATCTGCCAACCGGGTTGCAGTCCCGCAGCCAGAGCCTCTGGCTCAAGGGTCGCCGCTACCTCGCTCAATCCCTCACCGTCTCCCTCGCCGCTCTGGTCGGTTCCACCCCGCTGACGATCTATCACTTCGGCCTGATCACCCCCATCGCGCTGCTGGCCAATCTGGTGCTTATGCCGCTAGTGTTTGTGTTGTTAGCGGCGGCCATGCTGGCGGCGGCTTGGTACCCCGTCGCGCCGAAGGCCGCCTGCTGGGTCAACCGCGCCAATGCCGTGGTCGCCAATGCCTGTGCCTCCAGCGCCCATGTCATGTCCGCCGTTCCCTACGGCCATTTCAATCTGCACCGCTCCAACCAACCATTTCTGCTGGTGTACGCCCTCGATCGCGGTGCGGCGGCGGCCTGCCTGGCCACTGCGAGCGACGGCGCGGTTTTGTTGGATTGTGGCGATAGTTTCGGGTTCAAGCGGCGGGTGATGCCATCGCTGCGCCAGCTCGGGGTCGCCCCGGATTCGGTGGTTTTAAGTCATCCGGATGGTCGGCACCTTGGTGGCGGTGCCCCAGTTTGGGAGGCTTTCCCCATCCGGCAGGTATTGCTGCCGGTGGCTCGCGCCCGCAGCGCCTCCTATCAGGCATGGGTGAGCGACGCCCCCAAGGCCGGCATCTTGAGCTTGCAGGCGACGGCCACCAGGGCACTGCCCATGCCAGACGGTGCGAGCCTCGAGATCCTCTACGCCCCCGACCCCGCTGGCACCGTCACCCGCGCCGATGATCGGGTGGCCATCTATCGCCTCCACTGGCACTCATGGAACATCCTCTTCACCAGCGACGCCGGCGCGGGTACCGAAACAAAATTGCTAGCCACGGGGAGCGACCTGGCTGCCGACGTGATCATAGCCGGCCGGCATCAAAGCGACCTGTCGCTGAGCGACGCGTTTTTGGAAAAAGTGCATCCCGCGGCCATCATCGCCTCGAACGCCGAGTTTCCCATCGAGGAACGCTTGCCGCCCCAACAAGCCGCCTTCTGGCGGGCCAGCGGCATCCGGGTGTTCGACCAAGAACAAACCGGTGCGGTCACCCTCAGCATCGATGCGGCAGGCGACCTGCTGCTGGAAGGGTTTGTGGACCATTCCAGCATGCGCCTCAAGCACCATGACTGAGCATGGGCCTTCCGAATAACTTGGGCTAAGGAGCCACCACATTCGTGTGGTGGTAGCGGAAGAGCGGTCCATGAATGGGTGCCGAAGGCTCGGTTCATGGGCGTTGCTTCCGCACGACGACAGTAAGGTCGTCGCTCCCTTCATGGGCGTTGCTTGCGCACGACGACAGTAAGGTCGTCGCTCCCTACCATCCGGGCCAAGTTACTCCTAGCGGCTCAGCGGTCGATGAGCCCGAATTTGAGCTCGGCTTCCGAGACGGTGTCGCCATTGACTAGGCAGCGACAACGAGTCTGGCCGATAGAGCCACGCATTTTGATGATTTCCCCCTCGATGATGAGGGTGTCGCCGGGGAGCACCGGGCGGCGCCATTTGACGTTGTCCGCACTCATGAAGTAGCCGATTTTGCCGACGTTTTCCGGTTTGCGCAACATCAACACGGAAGACACCTGGGCCATCGCCTCGAGTTGCAGGACTCCCGGCATGATCGGGTGGCCAGGGAAGTGGCCGACAAAGTACGGTTCGTTGATGGTGACGTTTTTGACACCGGTGCATTTGCTGTCGCCCTCGAAGCCGACGATGCGGTCGACCATGAGGAACGGGTAGCGGTGGGGGAGAATTTTGAGCACGTCGTTGATATCCATCACACTTTCACCACTGGGAATGGTGATGGGCGCTGGCACCATCGAGCGCATCCGCGCGTACTCCGACTTGAGCTTGGCCGCCATCTTGGTGTTGGGGCCGTGGCCAGGTTTGATCGCAATGACGTGGCCCAGAATGTGGATGCCCGAGAGCATCAGATCGCCGATGAGATCCAACGCCTTGTGGCGCGCAAACTCGTTGGTAAAGCGCAGCGCTTCCTTGGACATAACGTCGTTGCCGCGAATGACGATGGCGCTCTCCAGCGATCCGCCCTTGATCAAACCTTTGTCTAACAATGGCTTGACGTCCTCGTAGTAAACGAATGTGCGTGCCGAGCAGATATCATTTTCATAGGTCTCCGGAGTGACTTCGCTGGAAAAATATTGGGTGAAGCGCCCCTCGGGGCCGACGTTGGTGACGGATACCCGGAACGTCTTGCTGGGGACGATGGTGATGAGGGTGCCGTCGCCGGTTTCCAGATGCATCGGCTCACGGATTTCCCAGACCTTGCGCGGGGCGGATTGGGCGCTGATGCCAGCCTGTTTGATGAGCTCCACAAACGGCCGCGACGAGCCATCGCCGATGGGCGGCTCGTTGGCATCCATTTCAATGAGGGCATTGTCGATGCCCATGCCGGTGAGTGCTGAAATGACGTGTTCGACGGTGTGGACCTTGACGGAGCCTTCAGCCAGAGTGGTGGCACGCTCGACGGTCTGGACCTTTTCCACATCCGCGTTGATGAACGGCTTGTCTGGCAGATCGATTCGCCGAAATTTCAAGCCGTGGCCCTCCGGGGCCGGGCTGAGGGTGAGCGAAACCCTCTCCCCGGTGTGGAGCGAGGTGCCTTCAAGGACGGCCGAGCTGGCGAGGGTGTTCTGAGCTGCGTGGGTCATGTGGCCCGCAGTATTTAACTGATCCTGACAAATTTCAAGCCGAGAATCGGCGCAAGTGCCGCTGCGGCCCACGGCGGCAACCTAGCCTGCTTTTCAAAGCTATAGATGACTCTCCGATTGCGAAAGGCTGCCGCTCCGGCCGTTAGCGGCATATTAGATTGACGCCTAAGGTAAACCCCTATATTTTCCTCGCGTTGATGACTCTGCCATTTTTTCGTCTCATTGCCGTGGTGCTAGCCATGTCCGGCCTGGTTCAGGCGCAGCTAGCCACCTCGCTGCGGCTCTCCAAAATCCAGTATCTTTCCGGCGAGGCCATTGTTGCCACCGTGACCATCACCAATCACGCCGGGCGCGACATCGTATTCCAAGGGGAGGCGCAACGGCCATGGCTCGACTTTGTCATCACCAACGTCCATGGCGACTCGGCCACCCCGACGGGCCGCAGCTCCTTCGGGTCGATGAAAATTTCCGCCGGTCAGACTTTGTCGCGGCAGGTGGACATCTCCGCGCTCTTTCAACTCGCGGATTCCGGCACCTATTCTACCACCGCCACCGTCCGTATGCCCGGGCGCGACGGCGAAACCACCACCACCAATCGCGTTCTGCTCACCGTCAGCCCAGGCCGCCCGTATTGGACGCAGAAAGTTGGCATCGCCGATCATTCCAGCAAGATCCGCGAATTCCGCATCCTCAACTTCAGCGGTGATGAGAAAACCCAACTCTATGCCCAGGTCCTGGATGGACGCAGCGGCCTGCCCATCCGCACTTTCTCCCTTGGCGAGGCTCTCCTGCTGCGCAAACCCAGCGTCACCGTGGATAAAAACCAACGCATGCATGTGCTCTTTCTCGCCAGCCCCGACACCTGGGTTCATTGCCAGATCGATACCGATGGTCAGCTCGCCAATCGTGCCATCCACAAGTGCGGCCAGCAGGGAGATCCGCTCCTCATGACCGCCCCCGACGGCTCCGTCAGCGTCGCTAACTCGATCCTTTATGATCCCAAGGCCGCCGCCGCTGCCCGCGCCAAATTCCGCAAACTCTCCGAACGACCCTCCATCACGTTCTAACCCACCCATTAAAACCCGCTATTTCAAAAAACCGCTTTACAAGTTTTACGAAATATCAATATTTTCAAAACATCAGCAACGCCAATCAATCCATGAAAACGTTTTTACACTTGATGACGGTCATGGTCATCTTGGCCTCGGGGGCTCTCGCGCAAGCGGCAGGTTTTCGCACGGTGGTCATTGATCCCGGCCATGGCGGCCATGACAGGGGTGGCCAGTCAGGGCAAGTGTACGAAAAGCATCTGGCTTTGGATACCGCCATCCGTCTGGAAAGCCAGTTGCGCGCACAAGGCCTCAACACCGTCATGACCCGCCGCAGCGACTATTTCGTCTCCCTGCCCGAACGGGTTAAGCTCGCCAACGGCTACCGCGACGCGATTTTCGTCGCGGTGCATTACAACTACACTTGGAAAAGCGACGTTAGCGGCCTGGAAACCTACTATTGTAACCCGCAAAGCCAACGACTCGCCGAGTGTGTCCACGCTTCGATCATGGCCCGCGTTCCCAGTCCGAGCCGCGGCGTGAAGACCGCCCGCTACTTCGTCATTCACCAGACCACCATTCCATCCATTTTAGTGGAATGCGGCTTTGTCACCAATGCTAGCGAGCGCGACCACATGAAAAGCGCCTGGTTCCGCGACGCCCTGGCCCGCGGCATGGCCGAGGGCATTATGCGCTACCGCAACAGTTATTGAGCCACTTGCCATCCCGGCCGCATGCCATTGCTTCTCGGCGTTAATATCGATCACATCGCCACCCTGCGACAGGCGCGCTACGCCCGTTGCCCGCAGGCTCCCAACGCCGAGCCCTCGCCGCTGGTGGCCGCCTTGGATGCCTTGGCTGGCGGAGCCGACTCCCTAACTATCCACGTCCGCGGCGACCGCCGTCACATGCAAGACGCGGATGCGCTGCGGATCCGCGCTGAGGTGCCGCTGCCACTGAATTTTGAAATGGGCGTTACGGCAGAAATGCTCGCCTTCGCCCTGCTCTTGCAGCCGGAATTCGCTTGCCTGGTGCCGGAAACCCGCGAGGAAATCACCACCGAAGGTGGACTTGACGTGGCGGGAAACTTTGCGCTGACCCACAATGCCGTGACTCAACTCCAGGACGCCGGCATCCGGGTGAGCTTGTTCATTGATCCGGACTTGCCGCAAGTTGAAGCCGCTGCCCGCAGCGGTGCCCGCATGGTCGAGCTCCATACCGGCGCTTTCGCCAATGCCGCCGATGAGGATAGGGAACTTGAAATCACCCGCCTCGCCGCCGCCGCCCGCGCGGCCCACGCCGCTGGCCTCCAAGTCAATGCCGGCCATGGCATCAATTACTCCAACATCACCCAGCTGTGGGCCGTTCCCTATCTGGCGGAGCTGAACATCGGCCACAGCATCGTCGCCCGCGCCTTGCGCTGCGGCCTCACCCAAGCCGTGCGTGATATGCGACAACTCATGGCCACTTACCCCACTGCCGCGAGGTGACGGTTCACGGCATCGGCATCGACGTGGTGGAAGTGGCACGCATCGCTGCCGCGGCTGCACGCCATGGCGAGGCATTTCTCGCCCGCCTGTTCACCCGCGCCGAGCGGGCTTACTGCGACGCCAAAAAATCCCCCTCGATCCATTACGCCGCACGTTTTGCCGCCAAGGAGGCGGTTGCCAAAGCCCTCGGCACCGGCATCGGTGCCCATGCCAACTGGCTTGATCTGGAGGTCAGTCATGCACCTAGCGGGGCGCCAGCGCTGCTGCTCCACGGCGCCGCCGCCGCCTTTGCCAAAACTCACGGCATCTCTGATATCCAAATCAGCCTCACCCACACTCACTCCTACGCCGCCGCCAACGCCATCGCGCT
>WBXE01000009.1 GCA_008932955.1 Verrucomicrobiota bacterium | reverse complement strand
TTTTGACGCGGCCTTTTTCATCGACGCCAACGCACTTGGCGGTGACGATATCGCCACGCTTGACGATATCCTCGACGTTTTCGGTGCGGCCTTCGGCGAGTTCGGAGACGTGGATGAGTCCGTCCTTACCTGGCAGCACTTCCATGAACGCGCCAAAGGCGGTGACGGAAACCACTTTACCGGTGTAGTTCTTGTTGACCTCGATTTCCTGGAACATGCGTTCGATCATGTCCTTGGCCCGCAGCAAACCTTCCTCCTTGGAGGCATAGATATGTACGGTGCCGTCGTCCTCGATGTTAATCTCGGCGCCGGACTCGGCCTGGATGCCCTTGATGTTCTTGCCACCAGGCCCGATGAGTTCGCCGATGCGATCCGGCGGAATCTTCACTGAGACGATGCGCGGAGCATGCGGACTGAGTTCGTTAGGTGTGGTGATGCTCTCGGCCATCTTCTCCAAGACCTTGCTACGGCCGGCTTTGGCGATGTGGATGGCTTCCTCGAGCATGGCGAGGGGCAGTCCGGCGAGCTTCAGGTCCAGCTGATAGCCGGTGACTCCTTCGCTGGTGCCACAGAGTTTGAAGTCCATGTCGCCGTAGAAGTCTTCCGAACCGATGATGTCCAAGAGCATTTTGTAGGACTTGAGAGCACCTTGCTCGTTAGATTCGGTGACCAGGCCGACGGAGATGCCACCGACCGGACGAATGAGCGGCACACCGGCATGCAACAGCGCCATGGTGCCGGCGCAAACCGAGGCCATTGAGGTGGAACCATTGGACTCAGTGACTTCCGAGGACACGCGGATGGCGTAGGGGAAATCCGCCTCGTCTGGGATGACCGGTTCAATCGAGCGCTCGGCAAGCGAGCCGTGGCCGATTTCGCGGCGGTTGATGCCACCCATGCGGCCGGTTTCGCCCACCGAGAAGGGAGGGAAGTTATAGTGCAGGATGAAGCGCTTGCTGTCTTCGCCGCCGCAATAGTTATCGAAGTTCTGTTTCTCATCGGCCGGAGCCAAGGTGGTGATGGCCAACGCTTGGGTTTCGCCACGCGAGAACAAGGCCGAGCCATGGACCCGCGGCAGCGTGCCCACTTCACCGTAGAGCGCGCGCAAGTCGCCGATGCTGCGGCCGTCGGCGCGCAGGCCTTTTTCCATGATAGAAATCCGGAACGCCTTTTTCTGCAGATATTCGAATGCTTGCTCGACGTCAAAGTCGGTGGCCTCCGGCGCACGCTCCTTGATTGCGGCTTCCACTTCGTTGCGCAGAGCGCCGACTTTCTTGGCGCGCTCGGTCTTGGTGGGCGAGTAAATGGCTGCTTCAATGCGCGAACCTGCAATCTCGTAGGCAATTTCCAACAAGTTTTCTTTGGCCAGGATTGGGGTGAAATCGCGCTTGGCCTTGCCGGCCAGGCGGACGAGTTCTTCCTGCATGATGACGAGCTGGGTGACGGCGAGTTGGGCGAAATGCAGCGCCTTGATAAACTCCTCTTCGGGCAGTTCGTCGGCTTGACCTTCGATCATGATCACGTCGGTCTTGTTGCCCACATAGATGAGGTCCAGATCGCTCTCACTGCGTTGCGCAAACGTCGGATTAATCAGAAACTTGCCGTCGACCCGGCCAACGCGCACCGCGCCGATCGGCCCGCCGAAGGGAATATCGGACAGACACAAGGCGGCGGAGGCACCGTTCATCGAGAGGATGTCGGCATCGTTTTCGCCATCCGCGCTCAGCAGAATCGCGATAATCTGGGTGTCATAAAAATACCCCTTCGGAAACAACGGCCGCAGCGGGCGGTCGGTCATGCGGCAGGTGAGAATTTCCTTTTCGGTTGGGCGGCCTTCGCGCTTGAAGTAACCACCGGGAAAAACCCCGGCAGCTGAGGCTTTTTCCTTGTATTCCACCGATAGCGGAAACCACGTCTGGCCGGGTTTCACCTTGGTTGCCGACACGGCAGTGACCAAGATGATAGTATCACCGCAACGTACGGTCACGGCACCGTCGGCGAGTTTGGCAAGCTTGCCGGTTTCAATCGTCATCGGGTTCGAGCCGACTTGGCTCGTGAGTGTATGGATGTTCATAATAACTTTTCTTTGTTCTGCTTCTTGTTGTTGTCTGTGCCTTAAGCCTGCGCGGCGGAATTGCCGGGCAGGCGCTCAAGGCGGTGGTTTGCAGACCGGCCGCAGCCCTTGCCAATAAGCAGGGACTGACGGACTAAGGTCCGACGGCAGGCACGGAATATTCTAACGTGACTGCCGGTTTGCAGGACGGGCGCAGGGTTGCCCACGCGGCCGCACCGCGGAGATAGGATTAGCGGCGCAGGCCGAGACTCTGAATGATCTGCTTGTAGCGCTCCTCACTCTTGCCCTTGATATAATCCAAGTGCTTGCGGCGCATCGAGACCAACTTGAGCAGTCCTCGGCGCGACGAAAAGTCCTTCTTGTGGATGTTGAGGTGATCCGTGATGTGATGGATCCGCTGGGTGAGCAGGGCCGTTTGATAGGGGGCGCTGCCGGTGTCTCCTTCGTGGAGCTGGAATTCTTTCAGGTTGATTGCGTTGTCGCTCATGGTAGTAAGGGATAGCTCCAGCTTTGCCGCCGGAACGTCCTAGGTTGGGGGTTCGGCAGGCAAAGTAGCCACCGTCCCGCTCTTGGCAAGCAAAATGCGGCCACCCCGCAGACTTTTCCGTTTTGGGGGCTCGTGCGTGGTGATTTTCACCACTGAAGTACGGCTTACCGGAATCCCCTGCGCCAGACTCCGGGTGATCCTAAAAACCGCAGTTAAAATAGCAATCCGAGATTGTTTTCACCACGGAATAACCGATAAGAACCGATCACACGGGCGGAATGAAGAATTTATTGCAGCTGGGTGGCCGATGGACAGTGGCCCAATCGCATCCTCCCTGGACAGCGGGCGGCATCCCTGCGCCAAGGGCTTGACGGCTCGCGGCGGTCCGCCTAGACTGCGCCCCAGATGACCCTGCGCAGCTTGGGATGGACCCCTGAATTTGCCCAAGCCTTCGCCGAGTATCGCGAGAAAGGTTGGGTGGCTGCCCGCCTAATCCGCGAGACGCCGATTAACTACGGGGCGTTCCTCGGCGATGGCGAGGAAATCGACGTAATCCTCTGTGGCCGACTGTGGCATGCGGCGGCTTGTGATGCGGATTTGCCAGCAGTGGGTGATTGGGTCGCGGTCGAGTTGGGCAACGAGAACCAAGCCCACGTCATCCGGGCGCTGCTGCCGCGGCGCTCGTGTTTTTCGCGGAAAATGCCCGGCAATAGTTCGCAAGCCCAGGTCATCGGCGCCAACATCGATCTGGTCGCCGTGGTCACCGACGCCGGTCCTGACTTTAACCTGCGCCGCATGGAACGCTACTTCACCCTCATCGGGCTAAGCGGCGCTCAAGCGGTGGTGCTCATCAACAAGGCCGACCTCTATCCGCCAGAACAAAGCCGTCAGGCCGCCGATCAAATTGCCGCGTTATGGGATGCGGCGGCGGTGCACGTCACCAGCGCCGTCAATGGCGAGGGTTTGCGCGCCCTTAAAAAACACCTCCGCAAAGGCCTGACCATGTGCATCGTCGGCTCCAGCGGCGTCGGCAAGTCCACCCTCGTCAACCAACTCTACGGCGAGGACTGGCAATGGACCGACGAGGTCAACGCCGTCACCGGTAAAGGCCGCCACACCACCACCAGCCGTGAATTGGTGCCAGTGCCCGGCGGCGGCATGCTCATCGACAATCCCGGCATGCGCGAAATCCAAATGTGGACCGACGAGACCACGCTCCGCGATAGCTTCGCCGACATTGATGCGCTCACCGCACAGTGCCGATTTTCCGATTGCAGTCACGGTCAGGATGCCGGCTGCGCGCTGCGGGTGGCGGTCGAGGGCGGCCAGATCGACAGCGATCGGCACGCGAGTTTTCTCAATTTGGAGACAGAGATAGCGGCGCTGCGCAAGCGCGCGGCCAAGCGCCAGATGGCGACGGAGCGCTGGGCCAAGCGCAACCATCGCGTCCAGGCCCGCAACCTCAACGACCGCATCCAGCTCGAAAAGGACGCCCGCGGAGAGGTGTGACAAGAAGAGGAAATCCGGCTAACAGAAAAAAATTGCGGATTTTTCGCTGTAATGAATTTTCCCGACCCCCGCCATGAACCCAGCCCCCGCCACCCCGACGCTGCGCCTTGCGCTGATGATGTTTCTGCAATTTTTCAGCTGGGGGGCGTGGTTTGTGACTTTGGCGGCCTGTCTGGATGGCAACGGTCTGGCCTCCATCATTGGTGCGGCCTACGGTAGCGCGCCGATCGCGGCCATTTTCGCCCCGCTCTTCCTTGGCCTGGTGGCGGACCGGTTTTTCCCCTCCGAAAAGGTCATGGGCGTGTTGTTGCTGCTCGGCGGCGCGTTCATGCTGGCGGTGCCCGGCTTTGCAGCCAGAGGCGATGCCGGCATGGTCAAGTCGCTCTTCCTCGCCCACATGCTCTGCTTCATGCCCACCCTCGGTCTCGGCAATTCCATCGTCTTCGCCAATATCAGCGATCAGAGCCAATTCCCCGCCCTGCGGGTGTGGGGCACCATCGGTTGGATCGTCGCCGGCCTCGCCGTCGGCTTCCTTGGCTGGTCCACCAGCCTGCACATGTTCTCGCTGGCTGGTGTCGCCTCACTGGCGCTGGGGATATTGGCCTTTGGGTTGCCGCACACCCCGCCACCGGCAAAGGGTCAGCCGCTCAAATGGAGTTCGCTGTTGATGCTCGACGCCTTCAAGATGCTCGCCAAGCCATCATTCCTGGTGTTCATCGTCTGCTCTATCCTCATCTGCATTCCGCTGGCCTTCTACTTCTACACCACCTCAATGTTCCTCACAGACATGGGCTTCAACCAGTCGGCCTCGTTCATGTCTATCGGGCAGATGTCGGAGATTGTTTTCATGCTGCTGATTCCGATGTGTTTCCGCCGCTTGGGGGTGAAACCGATGATTTTGATAGGCATGGGAGCGTGGGTGCTGCGGTACGCGCTGTTTGCCTTTGCGGCGCCGGCCCAATCGGTGTGGATGTTGTTTGTGGCGATTGCCTTGCACGGGATTTGTTACGACTTCTTCTTTGTCACTGGTTTCATTTATGCCGACCGCGCGGCACCGGTCACGATCCGCAACCAGGTGCAATCGATGCTGGTGTTTTTCACCCAGGGGGTGGGCATGTACTTCGGCTACTGGATTGCCGACGTGCTGATGAAAGCCAAGGTGGCCGGGCATGGGCCATTGGCCGGAGCTATTGCGGAAGCGAGCGGAGGGCAGAAGCTGGATTTCGCCACGCAACTCGAGCGGATGTTTTCGGTTGGCTTGCCGGAAGTGGATGCCACCATGCTGGCCACTGCCGCTGCCCAATGGAAGACGTTTTGGCTAATTCCCTCTGGCATGGCGGCGGCCATCGCATGTGTGTTTTTCCTCGCCTTCTGGGATCGCGGTGCTGACAAGGCAAAGTGACGGCTAAGCGGCTGTGGAGCGGGGACATTTTTGTCCCCCTGAGGAGCGGGGACATTTTGTCCCCCTGCCCATGAGACGCGCAAGAGCGGGTCGCCAGGCGGCTGGATATGCTCTGCACTTGGGAGAAGACACGACACTAAGGTCGTGGCTCCTTATGGCGCTATTTGCGCACTCCATGGGCACCACGACACTAAGGTCGTGGCTCCTTACGCCACACGCCGGATTTTGCGCGGAGGGTGAAAATTTTCCTATCGCGTGGGTTGCGGGTTGGGGCATGCTTGTGGGCACCAAACATGAAAGCACTCGTCAAGGCCAAGGCAGAACCTGGATTGTGGTTGGAAGACATCCCCGAGCCCGAGGTGGGGCCGATGGACGTGTTGATCAAGATCGGCAAGACCTCGATTTGCGGCACCGACGTGCACATTTGGAATTGGGACGCCTGGGCGCAACGCACCATTCCGCTGGGCATGCAGGTGGGCCACGAGTTTTGTGGGGTGGTCGAGGCGGTGGGCTCCGGGGTCACCGAGGTGCGGCCGGGCGAATTGGTGTCTGGAGAAGGCCACATTGTGTGCGGGCGTTGCCGCAATTGCCTGGCTGGCCGCCGCCACCTCTGCCCCAACACCCAGGGCGTGGGCGTCAACCGCCCGGGGGCTTTCGCCGAGTACCTGTCGATTCCGTATCGCAACGTTTACAAGGTCAATCCGAACATTCCGGAGGAGGTCGTCTCCACCTTTGATCCGCTCGGCAATGCCGTCCACACCGCCTTGTCCTGGGATTTGGTGGCCGAGGACGTGCTCATCACCGGGGCCGGGCCGATCGGCTGCATGGCAGCGGCTATTTGCAAATTCGCCGGGGCACGCCACATTGTCGTCACCGATGTGAACCCGTACCGCCTCGAACTCGCCAAAAACTTAGGGGCCACCCGTGTGGTTAACGTCGCCACTGAGTCATTGGCGGAGGTCAAGCGTGAGCTGGGGATGCAGGAAGGCTTCGATGTGTGTCTGGAAATGTCCGGGCATCCATCCGGCTTGCGCGACATCCTCGAACACAGTTCCAATGGGGCCAAGGTCTCGCTGCTGGGCATTTTTCCGGAACCGGTAGCCATCGATTGGGACAAGGTCATTTTCAAAGGCCTCGTCCTCAAGGGCATCTACGGCCGCGAAATGTTTGAAACCTGGTACAAAATGAGCAGCATGATTCGCGCCGGCCTCAACATTGCTCCTGTCATCACCCATCGCTTTGCCTTCAGCGATTTCGCCCAAGGCTTTGCCACCATGATCTCCGGCCAATCCGGCAAAGTCATCCTCGACTGGACCCTCTGAGTCAGCCCCGCAGTTCTGGCACGCTATTTGCATCGTGTATTTCCCCCCTTTCCATGCAATCATCCCCACCCAACCATCATGTCTAAATCATTTCTACCCAAACCGTTTGCACACAGCTACAAGATTGCTCCGCAGTACGCCAAGAGTGTGGTGTATTTTTCCTGTGAGTTTGCCATCGGTCAAAGTTTCAAGGTGTATTCCGGCGGCCTCGGCTTTTTGGCCGGCTCGCACATGCGCGCGGCCGCCGATCTGCGCCAAAACCTCTGCGGCATCGGCATCCTCTGGACCTACGGCTACTACGACCAATCCCGCGGCGAAGACCACGAGCTGGCTATCCAATTCCGCAAAAAAAACTACACCTTTCTCAAGGACACCGGGATCCGTTTCACCGTGCCCATCCACGGTCACCCGGTGTGGGTCAAGGCGATGTTTCTGCCCGGCGAGCAATTTGGCACCGTGCCGATGTTTTTCCTGAGCACGGATATCGAGGAAAATGACACCCTCTCGCGAGCCCTGACCCACCGGCTCTACGACAATGACTACCTCCGACGCATCGCCCAATACATCATCCTCGGTGCTGGCGGTGCACGCCTGTTGGAGGAACTCGGCGTCGATCCCGATATCTGGCATCTCAACGAAGCCCACGGCCTGTCTGCCGCGTTCCGCGTCTATGAGCGCTACCGCAAGTTAGAGGAGGTCAAACGCCGCTTTGTATTCACCACCCACACCCCGGAAGAGGCTGGCAACGAAACGCATGATTTCAGGTTATTGCGGGAGTTCTCATTTTTTGGCGAGGTGCCCGAGGAGGAAATTCGCGCTATCACCGGCCTGGATGGCGAGGTGTTCAATCACTCGCTGGCCGCGCTGCGCCTCAGCCGCTCGGCCAACGGGGTCTCCAAACTTCACGGCGAAGTGTCCCGCCAAATGTGGAGTAAGTATCCCAATATCTGCAAAATCACCCACGTCACCAACGCCCAGAACAAGAAGTATTGGGCCGACGAGCCACTCGAGGTGGCACGTCAGGCCGGCAATCTCACCGCGCTGCGCCGACGCAAGCGCCAGCTCAAGGAGGAACTCTTCGAGCAGGTGGCCGATCAAACCGGCAAGCACTTCGATCCGGATGTACTCACCCTCGTCTGGGCCCGTCGCTTCGCCGGATACAAGCGGCCGGATTTGCTCGTGCGCGATCTCGGGCTATTCCGCGAGCTCCTCGGCAATGCCGAGCATCCCATCCAGATTCTGTGGGCCGGCAAACCCTATCCCTTCGACTGCGGCGCCATCGACACCTTCGACCACCTCATCCACCTCACCAAGGACGCTCCCAATGCCACCGTGCTCGTCGGCTACGAGCTGGGCTTGTCGCGCCTATTGAAAAACGGCTCAGACATTTGGCTCAACAACCCGGTAGTCACCCGCGAGGCGTCGGGCACCTCCGGGATGTCCGCCGCCATGAATGGCTCGGTGAATCTATCAACCCATGACGGGTGGGTCTGTGAATTTGCCCGCGATGGGCAAAATTCTTTCATTGTGCCGCCCGCCGAGCCTCAGCTCAGTCCGGAAGCGCGCGACCGCTACGACATGCTGGAGGTTTATCGGATCCTCAATGAGCGCGTGCTGCCCCTCTATTACGACCAGCCCAATGAGTGGTGGCGGGTGGTGCTCAATTCCATGAACGAAGTGGTGCCGTTTTTTGACGCCGATCGGATGGCCGACGAGTATTACAAGAAAATTTACGCGTGACAAATTCGCGCTACCTTCATCCAATACCGTCAGGTTGCCATTAAAGTCAGAGATTTTAACCTGAAAATGGGGATGGAAACCACGGATTTCACGGAATGCACGGATTAAGAAAGAGTTATGTATTTTGATGGAATTCACCATTTGGGTGGGCCTGTGACTTGATAGATCAGGACCATCTTTCCCCTGTAATCCTCTTCAATCCGTGAAATCCGTGGTTAAAAATGCCGCTCCAATCGCCTCCATTTTCCTTTTCAGATTAGACAGCCCGCATCAATGACTTCACCCGACCCCATTCCCGCCGCCACCATCGCCGCGCAACTCGCCGAACTCATCGGTGCAGATAAAATTTCGACCACCGCTGAGGTGTTGGCCAGTCATGCCACCGACAAATGGTCAGCTTCGCACTTGCCAGATCTGGTGGTGTTTCCGGAAAGCACGGCGGAGGTGGCCGCAGTGCTGGCTTATGCCCATGCCCGGCACTTGGCGCTGACCACGCGGGGCGCGGGGATTGGCTACGTCGGTGGTTGCGTGCCGATCCAAGGCGGCATCGTCCTGTCCACCGCCCGCATGAACCGCATCCTCGGCATTTATCCGCAGGACGGCGTCGCCGTGGTCCAACCCGGCGTCATCACACTCGCCTTGCAGGAGACCGCCCGCGAGCTCGGCTGGGAATATCCACCCGATCCGGCGTCGCTCAAGGAATGCTCGATCGGTGGCAACATTGCCACCAATGCCGGCGGCCCGCGCTGCCTCAAATACGGCGTGACCCGCTCATATGTATTAGGCTTGGAGGTGGTGTTGGCAGACGGGCGCATCCTGCGCAGCGGCGGCCGATTGCACAAAAACAAGACCGGCTTTGATCTCATCGGCATGTTCACCGGCTCCGAAGGCATGCTCGGGGTCATCACCGAAGCCACTTTGCGGCTTATTCCGCGGCCCGCCTGCCGCGGCATGTTCGCGGCCATTTTCCCGGATTTCGCGCTCGCTGCTGCCGCTGTTCAGGCGATCCTAAATGCAGGCCATCTGCCGTCCGCACTTGAAATCACCGATGCCTTTACCCTCGCCGCCGCCCGCCGCCGCCTCGGCCCACAAGTCTTTCCTCCGGGCGACGCCTATCTAATCGTGGAAATCGACGGCCGCCCAGCCGCTGTCCAGGCCGAGCTCGACGAACTCCAAATCCTGCTGGCTGCTCTCGGCGCCACCATGATCGACCGTGCCCCGGACGAGGTGTCCTGCGAACGCATCTGGAAATTGCGCCGCGAGTTTTCCTACGCCCTGCGCGATACCGGACTAACGAAACTTAACGAGGACATCGTCGTCCCGCGCTCCAAGTTGGTCGAATTGGTGGAATTTGCTAGATTGTTGGAGTCGGAGACCGGCATTCCCATTGCCTGTTTCGGCCATGCCGGCGATGGCAATATTCACACCAACCTGATGGTCGGGGATTATGCCGACCCGGCGGTGAGGGCGGCTGCCGATGCCGCCTTGGACCGCTTGTTTGCCTGGGTGTTGGATCACGGCGGTGCCATCACCGGCGAGCACGGCGTGGGTCTCGCCAAAAAACCCTGGATCAACGCCGCCCTCGGCGAGGTGGCTCTCGACGTCCACCACTCGCTCAAGCGCGCGCTCGATCCCCACCACATTCTCAATCCTGGCAAGTTCCTCTGAGTGTTGTACGGAGCAACGACCTTACTGTCGTTTAAGGAGCAACGACCTTACTGTCGTTTAAGGAGCAACGACCTTACTGTCGTTTCTTCATGTATTTGCGCAAGATGAAGAAGGGACATTAAGGTCCCTGCTCCTTACTTCACTGCAAGCGCCCTCGGGCCTTGCCAGAGAGTGAACGTGTCGTCCCGCAGCTTCGCAGGATTGCGACGGATATAGCGCACTGCATTGGCGAAATGGCCGCCGTCGCGAATGAGCGTGTCGCGGTAGTTCTTCTGCCAGATGCTGCCGTGCCCGATGCGGTGCGCAGAGGTGCCTTTCCATGCTTTGATCAATGTTTCCAGGGGGCACCTCGGGCTAAACAACAAATGCAGGTGATTTGGCATGATGACCCAGATATGATGCTCCACTCTTTCGCCTTGAAAGCGCATGAGGATTTCTTCCATAATCTGCCGATGCTTGGGGTCATTGAAGAGACAACAACCAGCACCGTCATCGAGCCACGCCTCCAGTTGCCTGGTGAATCGCGTGTGAAATCCCTTCTCGATTTCCGCTGACCATGGCTTCGGATTAAAATCCAGCCAGGTAGCCCGTTGTTCTTTCCACTGGCGGAGTTGGGTAGCTGGCATCGAATCGCCAAGGCGAAAGGTGACGAATTGCATCACCTCTTCCTGCTGCCAATGCGGCAGCAATGGCCCATGTTTCTGAATCTCGTCCGATAGATTGAGGAAATCAGCCATAGTGTGAGATATAGCGATTTAATCGGCTGGCTTCAAGAGATTTTTGAGGGGGGACGTTTGAGGATCAACGACTTTACTGTCGTTTGAGGATCAACGACTTTACTGTCGTTTAAGGAGCAACGACTTTACTGTCGTTGTATGGAGCAACGACCTTATTGTCGTTGTATGGAGCAACGACCTTACTGTCGTTTCTTCATGTATTTGCGCAAGATGAAGAAGGGACATTAAGGTCCCTGCTCCTCAGCCGCGGAGGAAGGGACACTAAGGTCCCAGCTCCTTATGGCGAGCCGGGGGGAACTCTGCGGCGAATTTGCGGGTGGCGTCCTCGCTGCCGCATATATACACCAGATCGCGGGCGGCGAAGGCGAACTCGGGCTCAAAACGCACCAGTACCTCCGTGCCGCGTTCCACCGCCACCACCGAGCAACCGGTGCGCTCGCGGATGCGCAGACCGGCGGGATGCGCGCCGACCAGTTTAGGCGATTTGACCATCGACACTTTTAGCGCTTGGTCGAGCATCACGGTGCGCTTGCCTAAGAGTTTGCGGGCAAGGATTTGGCCGGTCACCTGACTGATGGACAAGGCGAAATCGACGCCGGCAGCGTGGATGCGTTCGACATTTTCGGGGCGGTTGACCCGCGCGATGACTGGCACTTGGGGCGCCATGTCCTTGAGGATGACCGTCGCGAACAAGGTAGTGGCATCCTCGCTGAGGGCCAAAATCACCGCCTGGGCATCTTCCACCCCGGCTCTAACCAGCAACTCGGGATCCAGCACGTTGCCAGCCACATCCACTCCGGGGACGGATTCTTGCGAGATGACGCGGACGTCCTCGCCAGCATCGCGGAGTAATTGTTCGACCTTGCGGCCCACTTCGCCATAACCGGCGATGATGAACGGGCCGTGGCGTTTGAGTGGCGCGGTGCCGGTGCAAATCTCGTTGAAGTGCGCGATATTCTCGTGGCTGCCCACCAAGATGAGGATACCGCCGGGTTCCAATCGCATATCGGAGCGGGGTGCGGCGTTCAAATGCCCGTTGACCCATTGCCCGATGACGGTCACCCCGGTATCGTGGCCGATCCGACACTCGCCGATGCTGCGACCAGCCAAAGCACTGCTGGGCGTGATCCGCACCTCGCTGACTTGCAGCCGATGCCCTAGGTTCTGTACGCCAGCTACGCTCGGACTCACTTTGCGGCTGGCGCGCGCGGCGAGAGCGGCCCCCAGCATATGGCGCGGCGTATAGGCGGCGGTGGCGCCGGCCAAAATCGTCGGCTGGCGATGCAGCGGGTTTTCGATGAGGCCGAGGATATCGCCGGTGAACCCCAGTTGGCGCGCGGTGATGGTGATGGCGGCATTGCGATGATCACTGCCGTTGAGGATCAAGGCTCGCGCCTTGGCGAGTGCCACCCGGCTCATGACGTTGCCTTCCAGGCTGCCATAAACCACCCGGTGGCCGGCTTCCTGCACCCGCCGCGCCTCCACCTCGTCCTCCTCGATGATGATCGGCGTAACTGCGGCGAGCTTGAGTTCCTCGATCAGGGAAGCGACCGCCGCGCCGTTTCGATAGATCAACACATGTTGGCGGGCATCGGCGCAGTCACCCGGCAAGCGGGTTTCAAAGCGTTCTTCCAAGAATGGAATCAGATAGATCGGGAATATCAGGAAAACGAGAAAGACCCCCAGGAATTGCACGAAGATCACCAGACAGACCATCAAGGGATGGTGCCATGAGGAATCGGCACCGTAGCCGGTGGTTGAGAGCGTCTCGGCAGCCCATTCTAACGCTTGCCAAAACCCGCGTGGTTTACCTTCCAGTTGGGCCATGCCCACCATGTACAGCAAGGCGGCGATCATCAGTACCGCCAGCAGGGATACCAGGAGGGCGAGCAGTCGCTTGTGAGATTTTTTCATGGAATAATCGCTTCGTGGTTAGCCGGATACCTCGCCGCCGGCGCTTGCAGTCATTCCGCCGAACAGCCCCGCCGCGATTTCAATGGGCGCCAGTGGCATGCGCTATGTCTGGCAGATACCGCGCATGCGGTCAATGCTAAGCAATGCTGCTGGACATGCGCATTGTCACTTATAGTTTCCTACCACATGAGCAGCGCCCTACCCCTCCCCGCCGGCATCGTGGCCGGAACCGGCCACATCCGGCGCTGTGGCTGGGGTGCTGAGCCGCCGATCTATCAAGCGTATCACGACGACGAATGGGGGCGGCCAGTGGCGGATGATGGCCGCCTGTTCGAGAAACTGTGTCTTGAAGGCTTCCAGAGCGGACTGAGCTGGCTCACCATCCTCAAAAAACGCGCGAACTTCCGCCGCGCCTTTGCCGGGTTCGATTTCCATCAGCTCGCCCGCTGGAACGGCCGCGATGTGGATAGATTGTTAGGCCGTAAGGAGCGACCGTCTCACTGGCGTTGTTGAGGAGCAACGGCCTTACTGCCGTTTCTTCATGCATTTGCGCAAGACGAAGAAGGGGCACTAAGGTCCCTGCTCCTTAATGTGAGGGTGGCGGCGTTCCAAGGCACCTAAAATTTCGCTAGATGAGTTATGCAAAGCGCGCGTGGGCGGCGGCTTCGATATCGGCGAGTTTCGAGCGCTCGGGAGCGGCGCCGCGGGCTTGGTCGGGCTTACCGCCGCCTTTACCACCGGCGAGGGCGGCGAGGTCGCGGAGGAGGTCGCCGGCCTTGAGACCAGCAGCCAGGGCTGCGCTGCCGCAGTGGGTGGCGAGGTGGAGTTTGTCGCCGTCATCGACGATGAGCAAGGCGGGTCCGGTGAAGTTTTTCTTTTTGAGGCCGTTCTGGAGCTCTTGCAGCAATGAGGCATCGGCCTCAAAGCTGGCGATGATCGGCTCGCCCTTGGCAATGAGCTCGGCGAGCGCCGCGTCGGCCAGGCTGGCGGCTTGCGAGGCTTGGATTTTCTTGATGCGTTTTTCGGCCTCGATAGCGGCGTCTCTAGTTTCCACTAAGGTGCGCTGGCCGTGAGCGAAGACGGCGTTGATCTGGGAGATATTGGCGCGCTCGACCAACATGGCGCTCATGATGTGGGGAAATTCATGGACCGTGACTGGCGCTTCGCCGAGGGCCGCGAGTTTTTCGTTAGCGGCATGGAGTTTGGCGGTGGCGGCTTTGAGTTCGTGGTCCCATTTCTCTACCATCTCGTTGAGGTGGTTCCAGGCGGCTTCGCCGCAGACCGCTTCGATGCGGCGCACGCCCGAGGCGATGGCGCCCTCGCTCTTGATTTTGAACAGCCCGATGGCACCGGTGTGGCGGACGTGGGTGCCGCCGCAGAGTTCCATCGAGTAACCGTTTAGATTATTAGGATCACCGCCGACTTGCACCACGCGCACTGTCTCGCCGTACTTGTCGCCGAAAAATTGCATGATATCCGCGCGGCCCTTGATCGATGCATGTGGCACTTCCGTCCATGACACCGGGACGTCGGCTTGGATCGCCGCGTTGACCTTTTCTTCCATCGCTGCGACTTGTTCGGAAGTGACCGCGCCGCTGTTGAAGTCGAAGCGCAGGCGGTTCTCATCGACCGCCGAGCCTTGCTGCGCGGCATCCGGGGACACCACCTCGTGCAAGGCCCAGTGCAGCAGATGGGTGGCGGTATGGTGAGCCTCGATCGGGCGGCGGCGGGCAGCGTCCAAGCGCAGAACCCCTTTGTCGCCAACCGCAATTTGAAATTTCAAATTTGAGATTTCAGATTTTGCCAGGACATGGGCGCGGGCTTTACCGATTTGTTGGGTGCCGGTGATGGGGATTTCGGCGTCGCCGATCACCAGGGATCCGGTGTCGCCGCTCTGGCCGCCCATCTCGGCGTAGCAGACCGTCTGGTCGGTGATCACAAACAGCGAGTCCTCCTGCGGATGAATTTCCAGGATGGTGGCCTCGACCTCGTCCAGCTCGAAGCCCACAAATTCTGTGACAGCTTCCGAGGAGACGTCCAGCGCTCTAACAACCGTGGATTTCTGCGCGGCACGGGCGCGGTCACGTTGTTGCTCCATGAGCTTTTCAAAACGCGGCATGTCCACCGTGAGGCCGCGCTCGGCGCACAGCAACTCGGTTAGATCGACGGGAAAGCCGAAGGTGTCGTAGAGTTCGAAGGCAAGGTCGCCGGAGAGTTCACCCTTGCCTAAATCCAGCAGCGCCTCCTCGAAGCGCTTGAGCCCGCGGTCGAGCGTCTGGTTGAAGCTGGCCTCTTCTTGTTCGAGGGTAGAGCGGATGGCGTCCTGGCGGGCTAACAACTCAGGAAACACGTCGCCCATTTGCGCGACTAGAGTATCGACGAGAGCGCCGAAGAACGGCTTATCGCCGGAGAAGCCGAGTTGGCGGCCATATCTAACGGCGCGGCGGAGGATGCGCCGCAGCACGTAGTTGCGGCCGGTATTGCCGGGCAGGATACCGTCGGCGATGGAGAACGAGAGGGTGCGCAAGTGGTCGGCGATGACGCGGAAGGCGATGGCGGTTTTGAGATCTTCGGCGAAGAGAGAGCGGTCGGCCCCGGGTAGCGGATAGATATCGGTATAGGTCATGCCGCTGAGGGTCTCGAGATGGCGGAAGATCGGCTGGAAGACGTCGGTGGCGTAGTTGCTAGGCTTGACCGAAAAATCGGTGAAGCCCTTGGTATTCTGGATGATTGAGCAGGCGCGCTCAAAGCCCATGCCAGTATCCACATGTTTGGAGGGCAGCTCGCGGAATGAGCCATCGGCCTCGGCATTGTACTGGATGAACACGAGGTTCCAAATTTCAATGCACAGGTCGGAGTCGTTGTTGACGAGTTTGCCCTGGGAGTTGCCCTCGGGTGTTAGATCGACATGGAGTTCGGAGCAAGGGCCGCAGGGGCCGGTTTCGCCCATCATCCAGAAGTTGTCTTTGACGCTGCCGTGGACGATGTGGATGGCCGGATCACAGCCTTTGGCGCGGAACAGGGCGGCCCAGATATCCCAGGACTCCTGGTCGAACTCGCCGGGGTCGCCGGGTTGCGGGGCATAGACAGAGGCGTACAAGCGGTTAGCGGGCAAGCCCCAGCGCTCGACCACCAGCTCCCAGGCCCAGGCGATGGCTTCCTGCTTGAAGTAGTTGCCGAACGACCAGTTGCCTAGCATTTCGAAAAACGTGTGGTGATAGGTATCGTAGCCGACGTCTTCGAGGTCGTTGTGTTTGCCGCCGGCGCGGATGCATTTCTGGGTGTCGGTGGCGCGGGGCGGGGCGTAGGGGGCTTTTTCGACGCCGAGGAAATACGGCACGAACGGGTTCATGCCGGCATTGGTGAAGAGCAAACCGGGCGACTGCGGCAGCAGCGAGGCGGATGGCACAACGGCGTGCTGCTTTTCACGGAAAAAATTCAGGAAACTCTGGCGAATGGCGGCGGCAGTCATAGACGCACCTGTCAAACCATGAATCCCGCCCCGTGGCACGCAAAATTTTCGCCAAACGCAGGGATTGCCGCGGGCGGGATATTTGGCATGCTAGTGGCCGCATGGATGCGCTGTTGGACTGGCCTGGGTTTTTATCGGAGTTTTCGCGGGAGGCGGAAGCGCGCGGGTTTGCGGGGCGGGAGCTGGTGGCATTGGCCAGCGGCCCAGTGATGGTCTGGGAGCGGGAGGCCGCCGGGCCGCGGGTCTACGTCTCGGCTGGCATTCATGGCGACGAGCCGGCCGGACCGCTGGCCCTGCTCGAGTTGCTCAAAGCGGGATTTTTCGGGGTCGAGTGTCATTGGCTGCTGAGTCCTGCGCTCAATCCGGACGGATTGGCGGCGGGCAGCCGGGGCAATCGAGCGGGCCGGGATCTGAACCGGGATTACTGGCAACGGCGGACGCCGGAAGTGCGGGCGCATGCGGCATGGCTGGAAGGCCAGCCGGCACCCGACTTATTTCTGTCTCTGCACGAAGATTGGGAAGTGGCCGGGTTTTACTTTTACGAAATCAACTTGGGCCCCGATGAACCGCAGCGAGCTCGCGCCATCATCGAGGCGGTGCGTCCATGCTGTGCCCCGGAACCCAGCCCGCAAATCGACGGTCATCAGGTGCGCGCCGAGGGGTGGATCTATCATGAGGCCGAGGCCGATGTGCCACAGGGCTGGCCCGAGGCGATCTTCTTGGCCAAACATGGCTGCCCGCTGTCGTTTACCTTTGAAACGCCCAGCCGTCTGGAGCTGGCCCGGCGCATCGCCGCACTGATGGCCGCGGTGCGGGCCGCCTGCTCAATAGGGCCGGGAGTTTAGCGGATACGGATCGGAAGACAGGCGTCTCGCCCAATACCGTTGGATTAAGCAGGAAGAGAAGAGGATTTAAACCGCAGATGAAGGCAGATTTGCGCAGATGAAGAGGTTTTTTGATTTTATCTGTGTTCATCGGCGTCCATCTGCGGTTGAAATTTCTCAATGGAACAGGATTGGGCGGCCGAGTTTGATATAATCCTGAAGTTTATCCCAGTATATTCAAAGTTGGCCTGCAATCTGCTATGAAATGGGCGAAGCCATGAAAATGTTTGAAGGCTACGATCCGGGGAAATTTTATGACGAGATGTTCGGTGCCGACGGCAGCGTGCGGAGTCACTGCGCACCATTGCTGCAGCGCTTCGGGCAACTCGAGCAGAAGGATTTTTTAGCACGCAAGGCAAATTCGGAACTCTACTTCCTCCGCCAGGGCATCACCTTCAATGTCTATCATGATGATCGCGGCACGGAGCGGATTTTCCCGTTCGACCCCATCCCGCGGGTCATGTCGGCCGAGGAGTGGGAACCGCTGGAAGCGGGTCTCACCCAGCGTTTGGTCGCCCTCAATTTGTTTTTGCATGATATCTACCACGACCAGCGCATCCTCAAGGACGAGGTGATCCCCAGGTGGTACGTCGAGCAGGCGACCCATTACCGGCCGGAGTTTCGCGGCGTGGATGTGCCGGGTGATATTTACATTCACGTCTGCGGCAGTGACCTGATCCGTGGCGCCGACGGCATCTACTACGTGCTAGAGGACAATGGCCGCTGCCCGTCGGGCGCTTCCTATTTGTTGGAAAATCGCAACGCCCTGAAGCGCACCTTCCCCAGTATCTTCGATGAAATGGGCGTGCGCCCGGTCGATTCCTATCCGCGCGACTTGCTAGCGATGCTTCAGCACATTGCGCCGCGCCGCGACGCCGATCCGGTCTGTGTGTTGCTCACTCCCGGTTGCCACAACAGCGCCTACTTCGAGCATTGTTACCTCGCGCGGGAAATGGGCATCGCCATCGTGGAAGGCCGCGATTTGGTGGTTGTCGATCGGTTTGTTTATATGCGCAACACCCGGGGCCTCAAGCGGGTGGATGTGATATACCGGCGCATTGATGATGATTTCATCGATCCGGTGGTCTTTCGCAAAGACTCAGTGCTCGGTGTGCCAGGCCTGATGAATGCCTATCGCGCCGGCAACGTTGCCCTCGCCAATGCCGTGGGCACCGGCGTGGCCGACGATAAGGTCATTTACTACTTTGTGCCCCGCATGATCGAATACTACCTCGGCCAACAACCGATCCTGCCGAATGTGCCGACCTATCTGGCATCCGAGCCCGAGGATCTGCAGTTCATCCTTGGCCACTTGCCCGAGTTGGTGGTCAAGGCCGCCAACGAGTCCGGTGGCTACGGCATGTTGATGGGACCGACGGCCAGTGCCGCCCAGATTGCCGATTTCCGCGCCCGCATCGTGGCCAATCCGCGCAACTACATCGCGCAGCCGGTGGTGGCTTTATCGCGCTCGCCGACGTGGTGTGACGGGGCGATGGAAGGCCGCCACCTGGATCTTCGGCCCTATATTATTTACGGTAAGGATGTAAAAATCGTGCCGGGCGGGCTCACCCGGGTAGCGCTTACCAAGGATTCGCTCATCGTCAATTCCTCCCAAGGCGGAGGCAGCAAGGACACCTGGGTGCTCCGCCACTAACCATTCCAATGCTTTCCCGCGTTGCTAATACACTCTACTGGATGGTCCGCTACGTCGAGCGGGCCGACAATCTAGCGCGTCTGATCGACGTGAACCAGCAGCTTCTGCTAGATAGCGAACGGCTCGACAGCGAGCGGCTGCGTGCCTTCTGGCAACCGATCATTCTGAGCACCGGCGAGGAGGATCTTTTCGGGGCGCTTTACGACGAGGCTGGCAGCAGCGAGGTAATCCGCTTCCTCACCGATGACACCCGCAACCCCAACAGCATCACCTCATGCATCGGCTTGGCGCGGGAAAACGCCCGCACCGTCCGCGACCAATTGTCAGATGACTTGTGGGAAGCTCTCAACGCGCTCTATCTGTTTTGCTGGTCGGCGGAGGCAAGTCATCTCATCGCATCCGATCCGCCGCGCTATTACCAAAACATCCGGCGTTCGTCAGAGACCTTTCTCGGCATCGCCGCCTCTACCTTGTCGCGGGATGAGGCGTGGGAATTCATGGACCTCGGACGGCACCTCGAGCGCGCTGATAAAACCACCCGCTTTCTCGATGTCTCGAGCTACCTGCCAGGTGGTGAGATGGGCGCGACGGCTCCTGAGGGGCTCCATTGGTCAGCCATCCTGCGCTCGTGCGGGGCATTGGGAGCTTTTCGCGCGCTCAACCGCGACATCAATGCGCACGCGGTGGTCGAATTTTTGGTGTTTTCCAAGGATTTTCCGCGCTCGGTGCGCTTCTGCATTGAAAAAGCCGACGTGAGCCTGCACCGCATTTCGGGCACCCCGCGCGGTACGTTTTCCAACCATGCCGAGCGCGAGACCGGTCGTCTACTCGCCGAGTTGAATTTCGGTGCTGCCGAGGATGCCTTTAGTGCCGGTCTTCACGAATATCTCGACTCGCTTCAAACACGCTTCAATCGGATCGGCGAGGCGATTTTCGAGAGCTACGTGTTGATGCCGGAGCGGATTGAGAGTTGTCTTGTGGACTCAGGTCAGGCACTTTCCGCCCTCGCCATATGGCAGATGCAACAACAGCAACAGCAATAGTGAGTGGTCTAGCCGAACCAGCAAGTCCCGGCATCGGCACCAAACTCGCGGTGTTGCACCGCACCACCTTCCACTACGCCGCGCCGGTCAGCCACAGCCTCAACACGCTGCATCTGGAACCGCGCACCTTCCCCTATCAGAAAACCCTGTCTTCGCTCATCCGGGTGCTACCGGCCACCCGCTTGCGACGCTTCACCGACCTGTTTCAAAACCACGCGCACCACTTCGAGTTGATCGAGCCACACGTTAGGCTCGAGATTGAGAGCCGGCTGCGGGTGCATAACTTGCCCTTGGTCATTCCTGGGGGGAGCCGCACGGCCGGCCGCGAAGACTTCGCCGAGCGGGGCGTGCAGGAGCGGATTTGGCCGTATTTGCAGGAAAGCAACCGGGTGCGCAAGTCGCCGGATGTTTGGCGGCAAGCGGTGGATGTCACCTGCGGCTTGGTCGCTGTGTTTGAGCAAGCCGGAGCTGTGATGGAATGGATTCACCGGGAATTCCGCTACGAACCGGGGTCCACCGGGGTCAAGGCCCACCTCGATGAGTCATTTGCCCTCAAGCGCGGCGTGTGTCAGGACTTTACTCATGTGATGGTGGGCATGTGCCGCACGGTGGGCGTGCCGGCCCGCTATGCTTCCGGCTACCTATATAACGGGCCGCGCGATTCGCTGGTCGGGGCTCAGGCGTCGCACGCTTGGTGCGAGGTGTATCTTCCGGGTGCTGGTTGGATCGGCTTTGATCCGACAAATAACCAAGTTGCCGACGAGCGCTACGTGAAAGTGGCGGTGGGCCGGGATTATGATGACGTGGCGCCGGTAGTGGGTTGTTACAGTGGCAGCGGCCACTGCCGCTTGGAAGTGTGCGTCGAGGTGGGAAAAATCTGAGTTGGGATTTAGGATTCCCGTTTTTCCTCCAAGTTTGAGAGGTCGGTGTAAGGGTTATTCGGCGGACCGCTGGCGGGCGGGGGTGTCCGTATCGACAGCTTCCGTGGCAGGTGTCGAGGCCTGGACCGGGGTGAGTAATTTTTTGAGTTCGTCACTCCATTTGCAGGCATTGCGGTGAGTGAGGTGTTTTTCGATATGGGAGAGCATGCGCAGAGCCGCCGCGCGTTGATCACCACAGCGGAACAGGTCTGTCTCCATCTGCCATTGCAGGTCCGGCAGTGTTTCGGTGAGGAATTTCTCCTGCTCTTGCGAGTGACCCGTATCCGGCGAGAGCGGACGACCATTGGATTTGCTCTTGGCGTGAACGTCCTCAAAAACGACAGCTTCCTGACGCAGGCGTTTGAGCCAGCCAGCTCGCAATGCGGCAATGTTGCCACTCGTCCGCGATGGCGGCAGCAACACCGAATCGTAAACCTGCTCGAGATTGAGCGGTGCAAACGGCCATTTTTCCACTGATACCCCCTCAATTTCGTAAGCGCGGGCAAACACCGTGCTGGTGACATTTTGCCCCAGAACATCCCGCTGGCTGGTGAGCGTGGCCACGTCACCGAATAAGTCATCGACCACTTGCTGGGCCGGCGCTGCGAGCTTACTCAGGTCGGCCTTGTCCGAGGCCGCCTGCAGCGTGAGTACCAGCCAGTACAGTTGGTACATCAGCGCGCGGCGCGTCGCCGGGTCATTGAGATGGTCTTCCTGCTTCTTCCTCCACTCATTAAACTCGGATGCCTTGCGATGCTTGTCGTCAAAATCGAGCTTCTTCACACACTTCAGATACAACTCCATCACGGCTTTCTCATCGCTCATGGCGCTGCGATAGGCGGCGATGGCGGCGCGGAACCGCGCATCCACCCGCCCGGTAACCGTCCCGCGTAGTTTCTCCAAATTTTCCAGCAGTGCCTCGCGGTCGGCGGCGGACAAGGGATCGGCTGCCAGTTTGCCGCAAAAACTACTCAGGCACAGGATGAGACACAGCGTACGCATGCACCTCTGATGGCAAATTTAGCTACCCACGCCAAGCCCTAAGCCGCAAAAAGTGCGGATTGGGTTCCGCGCGGTCGGCTGGTGCACGAGGAGGGGATCGAACCCCCGACCGACCGGGTGTAAACCGGTTGCTCTACCGCTGAGCTACTCGTGCGGCGGGGCTGAGAATGGCTAGTCGTTGGCGGAAATCAAGCCCCGAGTGTTGCGGACTTGCGATGTGGCAGGCAAAGTGGTTTGTTTGCGCCACGCATGCATCTACGCCTATCGGATCAGGAACTCGCCACACTGGTGGAAATGGTCAGCCTCGCGGCCAACGTGGCCTCTTGGAATCAGAAGGACTCTGCCGACATGCAGGTGGCCACTTTTGAAGCGTTGGAGAGCAAAATTCTGGAGCGAGCGGGGCAAGCTGGGCTGGCGGGGTGGATTGAGTTTGATGAGGAGAACCAGCGATTTCGGGTTAAGCCGGAGGTGGAGGAGGGTTTATTTTACCACGAGTGTTACGATGAATTCCGCAACGAGAGTTTTTGGGAGGAATTGGCGGTGCGCTTGGCTGACCGGGATTTGGTCCGCGCCATCGGCATGCAGGCCTGGGAAAAACTCACCGAGGAGGAGCGCCGCACCCGCACCGCCGCTTGGGAAAAACGCTACTGGGAGGAGTTTGCCAAACACGGGGTCGATCACATCGTCGTCGTTGCCCCGCAGGGCCAAGGCTGAGCGACCCGTCCAAAGGTTGCGCCGGAAATCGCGGAATGAGTTGCCATCAGGTGCCCAAGCGGTTTGGATAGCGCGCTGCCATGACCGATCCAACCCCTGCCGCCGCTCCCTCGAAAGCCCGTGTGTTCGTGCGGCGCGCGGCCAGTACCGTGCTGCTGTGGGGAGTGGTGTGGCTGGCGTTCGCAAGCATGCGCAGCTGGGCGTATCTGGGTTTGCTCGGGCTGCTGACGGTGGTGGCGACGCGCGAGTATTTCCAGCTGCTGCGGGCGGCCGGTGTGCGCTGCTTTCCACGCTTCGGGCTGGCTTTGGCGCTGGGGTATAGCGCGGTTTTGTACGCCGGCTTGTTGCGGGGGACGGGCGCCAGCTTGGCCGGCTGGGATTTGTTCGCCGTCTGCGTGGCGCTCATCGGCGCTTTCATCTTGGAAATGCGCGGGTCCATCCGCGGGCTGGAAAGCTTGGTGGCCGTGTCCCTCAACCTCTGCGGATTGGTTTATATCGCGGTTTTATTTAATTTTGCGGCGAAGCTGTTGTTTTTGGTGCCCGGCTGGCAAGTGGGTACCGGGACGGTGGCTCAGCCCGCGGCGCTGTTGCTGTTCTGGCTGTTGGCGGTGACCAAGTTTGCGGACATGGGGGCCTATCTCGTCGGTTCGCTCATCGGGCGGCATAAGCTCATTCCGCAGGTGAGCCCGGGCAAGACCTGGGAAGGCCTGGCCGGGGCGCTGGTATTTTCGCAACTGGCCGGCTGTGGCCTGTACGCGGCCTTGCCGGGGGGCTTGGCGGTGCTCGGTGGCTGGGGTCACGTGGTGTTTCTCGGGTTTCTGTTGTCGGCGCTGGCGGTGCTCGGGGATTTGGCCGAGAGCGTGGTCAAACGCGCCCTGCAAGCCAAGGACTCTGGCCGCATGCTGCCGGGCATCGGCGGCGCGCTGGATTTAATCGACAGCATTTGTTTCACCGCCCCGGCGCTATATTTCTACCTGCAATGGCTGCTGCTTTCCGCCTCATGAGCCAACCCCGCAAACGCCGCGTCGTGCTGCTCGGGTCCACCGGCTCGATCGGCCGCTCCACCCTCAAGGTGGCGACCCAGCTCGCCGACCGCATCGAACTCGTCGGCCTCGCTGCGGCCGGCAGCATCGAGCCACTCGCCCAACAAGCACGCGCTACCGGCGTGCGCCATGTGGCAATCTATGACGCCAGCCAGGAGGCGGCGCTGCGGGCCTTGCTGCCGACCGGCGTGGAGGTCCACGTGGGTGCGGAGGGCTTGGTCGAGCTGGCCACCCTGGCGGAGGCAGACATTGTGCTGGTGGCCATTGTGGGCACGGCGGGTTTGCAACCGGCGCTCGCGGCGATCGAGGCGGGCAAGGATTTGGCGATTGCATCCAAGGAAATCCTGGTCATGGCCGGCGAACTCATCACCGCAGCGGCCACCCGCCACGGCGTCAAATTGCTGCCCGTCGATAGCGAACACAACGCAATTTTTCAATGCCTCGACGGCCAGCGCGGCGGGGCGGAGGCGGTGGAGCGACTCATTCTAACCGCGTCCGGCGGTCCATTCCGGACCCTGCCAGCGGCGGACTTGGCGCAGGTGACCCCAGCACAAGCCCTGCGCCATCCGACCTGGGAGATGGGGCCTAAGATCACCATTGATTCCGCCACGCTGTTCAACAAAGGTCTGGAAATGATCGAGGCACGCTGGTTGTTCGGCATCGGCATGGATCGCATCGACGTGCTCGTGCACCCGCAGAGCATCGTTCACTCGATGGTCGAATTCCGCGATGGCTCGCTACTGGCCCAACTCAGCCGCACCGATATGTGTTTCCCCATCCAATACGCGCTGACTTGGCCGGAGCGGGTGGCCGGCGGCCTGCGGGCACCGGATTTCGCCGCCCTGGCCAAGCTCGAGTTTGAGGCACCGCGCGATGACGTGTTTCCAGCACTGGGCCTGGCGCGGCGCGCTGGCCTGTGCGGCGGCACCCTGCCGGCCGTTTTTAATGCGGCCAACGAGGTGGCGGTGGCGGCTTTCCGCAGCGGCCAGCTATCGTTTCCAGGCATCTGGGCCTGTGTAGCCGCCGCAATGGACGCCCATCAAGTCCAGCCGTCCTCGTCCCTCGCCACAGTCCTCGCCGCCGATCTCTGGGCCCGCAACTCCGCCGCCGCCTTTTGCCGGCACAGTGCTTGAACCTGAACTCTAACCTTCAAAGTTGGTATTCGATCATGAAACCACGGATT
>WBXE01000008.1 GCA_008932955.1 Verrucomicrobiota bacterium | reverse complement strand
GACCGACGGCTCGGTGGTCACCGAAGACAGCCCCACGTTGCCGGAGCGGGAAACCGGGCTAATGTTGTTAGATTCCGAGCGGCTTGCGCTGAGCGGCGGTGGCATGGTGCTGCGGTTGGCGGGTATCTACGGTCCCGGGCGCAGTGTGATCCTGCGGAAATTTCTCAGCGGCGAGGCGGTCATGGAAGACGACGGGCGGCGCTTTCTCAACCAAATCCACCGCGACGACGCGGTGGGTGCGATCCATCAGATGGCCGCAGACATATCCAACCATCGTGGCGAGGTGTATAATCTAAGCGATGCCACGCCGCTCACCCAGCGTGCCTGCTACCAACAGCTCAGCGAGATATTCCACCGGCCGCTGCCGCCCTCCGCAGCGCGCGATTTGGCCCGCAAGCGCGGCTGGACCCACAAGCAAGTTTCCAGCGCCAAACTGCGTGCCTGCGGTTGGCAGCCACAATTTCCGTCGTTTCTCGATGCTGCGGCAGTCATCGCCCCGACGCTGGGGC
Organism: Verrucomicrobiota bacterium; assembly: GCA_008932955.1. Classification (GTDB taxonomy): domain Bacteria; phylum Verrucomicrobiota; class Verrucomicrobiia; order Verrucomicrobiales; family Akkermansiaceae; genus Luteolibacter. The sequence goes on along the minus strand of WBXE01000008.1, from coordinate 26,032 downwards.
CATGAGCTTCGCCAAGTTTCCTTTTCGGATTGCCTAGAGTTGCTCAATCCGCGCCAGCGGCAGGCCGGTGGTATTGCTAATGACCTCGGTCGCGATGCCCGCCGCCTTCATGCCCGCCGCTGCCTGCAGCAATCCAGCAGCCAAGCCCTCGGCCTTACCCTCGGCCTTACCCTCGGCAAATTTCCCGCTTAGCAGGCTACGTTCGATTCTCACAGCATCCCAAAACCCGTCATAGGCGGCGAGTTGTTCATGGGTGAAACCGCATTCTTCGGCGATGTCCAATGCCTGGCATAAGGGCTCGTTGATTCCGACCTGCTCGCGGAATTCCGCCACCGACAGATGTCCTTGATCGCCGGCCTGTCCGGCCTCGCGCAGAAATCTGAGCCAAGCCCAGCGCAATTTGCGGGCCTCCTGCGGCTTCGTTTCCCGATATTTAGGCAATTCCACAAAAATGAGGCGCAGGCCTTCCAGCACCCGCTGCGGGTTGCTAGTTTCCACAATCTGATAATCATGGTAGTACGAGTCCGGATCCGGATCGTAGGTCGCATCCAGCAAGCTCAGGCCCCAGACCGGGCAGAGCAAGTCGTAGCTCTCGCTTTTTTCCAACTGGCGCACGTAGGCTTTGCTGGCGTTGAAAAGCACCCGTTGGAGAAACGAACCGGTCCACTGCATCTGCATTTCCACGATAAACTGGCGTCCGGCGGCATCCTTGCAGCGCACATCGACGATGCTGTTTTTGATGACCGGGATATCGGGCACCTGCTCGCTGGGCAAATACTCCAGCGAGGTGATGAATTGACTCTCATCAGCAAACGGCAACATCCCGTTGAGGAAACTCCGCAGAATCTCCGGGTGCTCACCGAAAATCCGCTTGAACACCAAGTCGCTGCGGGGATCGAGAAAATGTGCCATGCGATGGAGATGATGCCACCGCGGCGGGGACTGTCAAGCTGTCAACGGGTCCCGTCACCGCCATTCGGACAGGATGCTCAGAGCGTGCGCGGTCTGGTAGCCGAAATATCTGCGCAAGTCTCGCGAGGTGTTGTATTCGCCGCCAGTTGGCTATGGCTCCTGACCCAAACTCGGTGCCACCGGCCGCGGCTCAATTCCGAACGAGCGCAGCCACGCTTCGTTGGCGGATGCTTCCGCGCCAGCGGTCTGCAGCGCGGCCGCCTGCCCGCCGTGTCCGGCCAACTCGGCGGCGGCGATCTCTACCTTGATGCGGCTGAGGTAAAAGGCCCGGAGCTTGTCGGTCTCAGTTAGAAAGGCGCTGTCGATTTGCTCTTGTTTGGAAGCGTGGTTGCTGAGGATTTTGAGCATTTGCGGCGTTGCGGAGAGGCCGCTGACATGTGGAAAAATCACCGGTACCCGCGCCTCTCTGACGACATCCTTGAACTTGGCGACTTGTGGTTGCCAAGTGGCTTGCACCCCGTCAGGCAAGGCCCGGAGCCACCGGTCCAGTTCCCAAGTGAAGGCTTTGGCGTTGGCGGCAAGTTGCTCCGCACGCTTTTTATCAGCCGCCACAATGAGGTCCTTGGCCTTGGCGTTCAAGGATGCAAGCGCGGCAGACTCCACAGGAGTGGTGCCGGGGGATGCGGGACGGGGAGTCGGCTCATTGCCAGGGGCGCCCGCCTTGCCAGGAGTCGCGGGTGGCTTATAGGCCCCCCCGGGGGGGCTCGACGGTTTGACCGTGTCGCCGGCGGGGCTGCGGGGCGTGCTCGGCGTTCCGGTCTGGAGGCGAGCCATGTCCTTCACGGCTTGGGCGTTTTTCTCGGCGACTTTCACCATCTCCTTGTCATGCTCTAAGCGGGCCCTCCACAGGTATGCGGTGAGCCCTAAAAGCCCCGCGAAAAACACGATCTCGAGGAGGGTGACAATGCCGGATTTCAGGCGGCGGCGCCCTTGCGCGGCAGTATTAGCCACTGTCTTGGGGCTGCCGACGGGTTGCGGGTCGACGGGCCGTTTGGCCGGGCCATCTTTGGCGACGAGCCATGTGGCAAGGGCGGCGTTGAAGGCCGCCGCACTCTGGAAGCGGCTGGCCGGATTCAGATGTGTGGCCCGCCGCCAGATGTCATCCAGGACGATGCTACAGCCGCACACGGTGGAAGGTGGGGCTGCACCGGGTTCTTGGCGCTGGCCGGTCAATAGTTCGTAGAGAATCACGCCGACGGCAAAGAGGTCCGAGCGATGGTCGGCCACCAGCGGGTTGGCCAGCACCTCCGGCGCGGTGTAACCGGGCGTACCCATCACCAAACCCGTGCCCTCGCTGCCCACCAGTCGCACCAAACCAAAATCCCCGATCTTGGGCTCGGCCTTGGGCGTGAGTAAAATGTTGGCCGGCTTGATGTCGCTGTGGATCATGCCGTTTTCGTGGGCTTGGCTGAGCCCGGCGCAAATCCCTTGAATCAATCCCACGGCCTGCGTGGGATCGACCATTTGACCGTAAGCAGAATGGTAGAGCGACTTGCCGGCCACATACTCCATGACGATGTAGAGCATGTCATCGACCGCCCCCGAGTCATAGACGGCGATCAAATTGGGGTGGTTGAGCCGGGCCATGGCGCGGGCTTCCGTCTCGAAGGAGCTGCGGAACAGCGGGTCGTGACCGATCTCGGGCGGCAGAATCTTGATCGCCACATCGCGGCCCAGCGAACGTTGCTTGGCCTTGTAAACGGCCCCCATGCCGCCTTTGGCAATGAGGCACTCGAAGTCGTACCCAGGCAGTAGGCGGCCGAGAACTTCGATATCGGGGGCGTTGAAAGAAGGTTGTGACATGCTTGGGCGGTTGGCTGGACGCAACGTAGCATCCCACATTTCCAGTGCGAAGCGAAATTCCAGCTGAAAATCAGGGGAATGCAGCGATGCCATGGCGGTCATTGCTGGTCCCCAGCGGAATTTTTGGCAGGAATTGCCAGAATGCGGTGGTTTCTCGCGCCGATTCCCCCTAGCATGGCAGCCGTGCCGCCCATGCCTAACCCGACTGTCATCACCCTGCAAGTTTGCTTCTTTGGTGCCTTGGGGGTTTTCGCGCTGGTTGCCGGCGTTAAAGCGCGGGTCGCGGCTCGTCGCCCGACCACCGAAGCGCCGCCCGTGCCTGCGGGCCGCGTGCCGGTCTGGCCATATCTCAAAGTTGATCTGCTGTGGATGGGTTTGCTTTTCCTGACATTCTACATGCTCAGTATCGGCAGCGCCCGCATGGCGGCCTCCAAAGTGGAGATGCCCATCACTGTCAACGGCTTGCTCCAGACGATCCTGTTTCAAGTGCTTCTCGCTGGCATGACCGTCGTGGTGATGGGGTGGCGGATCCAACCGGTGGCCTGGCTGGGCTTGCGCTGGCCCGGATGGCGATGGGGGCTGCTGATTGCCCCGGTCGGAGTGGCGGCTATGTGGCTGCTGAGCGGGGTCTTGGCAGCCACGGGTTACCTCACCTGGATGAAGTCACTGGGCGTCGAGCCGATGCAGGACAGCGTGAAATTACTGCAAAACAATCACGACCCGCTGACCCTCGGCTTGATGGCGGTGGCCGCCATGTTCGCAGCGCCGCTGTGCGAGGAAATCGTCTTCCGCGGTTATTTGTATTCTGCCGCTAAAAAATTCGCCGGTCCGTGGGTGGCAGGCGCTGGTTCCGCACTGGTGTTCGCCGCCGCTCACAATAGCTTGGCCCCGCTGCTGCCCTTATTCTATTTCGGCTGCCTGCTGGTGCTCGCCTACGAGTTGACTGGCTCGCTGTGGGCTCCCATCGCCATGCACTTCTGCTTCAACACCGCCACCGTCGTGATTCAGGTCCTCGCCCGTATCTACGATTTCCCGATAGATCCCGGCCCGTGAACTACCTCTCTGACATCGGTGAAGACGCACTCATCCAGCGCCTCGTCCGCCTCGTCCCGCTCGATCCTGCCCCGGCCGCCGGCCCCGGCGACGATTGTGCGGTGATTGATCCGGGCCCCGACCATCCCAGCCTGCTCTTGCTCAAAACCGACGCGCTCGTCGAGCACATTCATTTCCTCTCCGCCGCCGCGCCCCGCTCGGTCGGTTGGAAGGCCTGCGCTAGGGTCGTCTCCGACTTTGCTGCGATGGGCGGCCACCCGCAACATTTCCTCGTTACCCTCGCCTTGCCACCTCAAACTCCGGTGGCTTGGGTTGAAGACCTCTACCGCGGCATCGGTGATTGCCTGCGCCGCTTCGGCGGCACCCTCGCCGGCGGCGAAACCTCCAGCGTCCCACAACACTCCGCCGCCGTCATCTCTATCGCCGCCACCGGCTCAGTCCTCCGCCACCACCTCACCCTCCGCTCCACCGCCCAACCCGGCCACTCCCTCCTCGTCACCGGCTCCCTCGGCGGCTCACGCCTCACCAAACACCTCACCTTCACCCCACGCTTGAAAGAAACCGATTGGTTGGTATCCAACTTCAAGCCATCGGCGATGATGGATTTGTCGGATGGCTTGGCGCGGGATTTGCCGCGCTTGGCGGCGGCGTCGGGCTGTGGGTTGGTAGTGGAGCGGGGCGCGTTGCCGGTGACGGCGGGCTGTACGGTGGAGCAGGCGCTGGGTGACGGCGAGGATTTTGAGATGCTGCTGGCGGTGGAGGACGAGCGGGTGGCTGGGTTGTTGGCGGCTTGGGGCGAGGTGTTTCCGGATTTGGCGCTCACGCGCATCGGGCGCCTGGTGGAGGCGGGGGCTGGCGAAGCGCTGGACGGCGGTTGGGAGCATTTTTCAGCGGGCTCGGCCTAAGGAGCCACCACATTCTTGTGGTGGTAGCGGAAGGGCGGACCATGAGTAAGCGCCGAAGGCTCTCTTTCATGGCCGGTCCTTCCGCACGACGACAATAAAGTCGTTGCTCCCTAACGCGTCGCACCGGAGCAAGTTACTCGGCATCATGCATCGAAGATTTCAGAAATTGAAAAACCCTGTTTACCTGGGCCACAGGCTTGGCAAAGTAAACCAAGCCTGATAATCTTACTGCGTGAACGACGTGCAGGAAACAGCATTTTTGGATTTCCAAGGCACGGAGAGGAGTGCCTCGCCACGGACGCTGATCAATTACCGGGAGGCGCTCGCGGCCTATCGCCACTGGCGGGGCGAGGGTTTCAGCGACTGGCGGGACGCTACGGGCGACGAGTTCCGCGATTACCTGTTTGCGCTGATGAAACAAGGGCTCAAGCGCTCGACCATTCGGCTGCGCTTTGCGGCGCTGCGTTCGTTTTACAAATTTCTGGTGCTGCGCCGCGGGTTGGCGTGCAGTCCGGTGGCCGGGGTGTTGCTGCCCAAAGCCGCGCGCGGCTTGCCGGTGATTCTGAGTTTGGCGCAAATCGACGAGCTGCTGGCCATTCCGCTTCACCAAGCGTTGGACAAGAAAACCCTGGCGTGGTTGCCACTGCGCGATGCCGCCATCCTCGAACTGTTTTATTCCTGCGGCTTGCGTATCGCCGAATTGCTCGCCCTGGACGTCAAAGACGTCGATTTCATCGGCGAATCGGTCCGCGTTTTCGGCAAAGGGGCCAAGGAGCGCATCGTGCCCGTCGGCGGTCCCGCTCTCGCGGCAATCCAGCGCTACCGGCAGGCGGCCGTCGTCACCTCGGGCCCGCTATTTTTGAGCAAGCTGCGCCGACGCATCACCCAGCAGGCGGTGGATCAATTGCTCAAGAAACACCTCAAGCACAGCAGCATTCCTTTTGGCATCAGCCCGCACAAGCTGCGCCACAGTTTTGCCACCCATTTGCTTGATGCCGGAGCGGACCTCCGCAGCGTCCAAGCGCTGCTTGGCCACGCCTCGCTCTCCACCACCCAAATCTACACCCACGTCACCCAGGAGCGCCTCAAAACCGCTTACGACAGCGCGCATCCGCGGGCATAATCCCGTATGCCGGGCTCAGGAACAACATAACCCTTCGCCAGAGTCGCCCCGCGGTCCGGCATCTTATGATCATGGTTTGGGCGGCGACAGCGGCAGCTCCAGCCACGCCAGCCCAATATCGCGCCGCATATGGCTTGTACTATCGCCGCCGGGGGCATCATAGAAAATGGCCAGACGCTTGCCGACAACGATGACCGATGGCATGCCGATGCACTTTTTCGACCATGTGCAGTTCTTTCCATCCAGCACCACAGCTTTGTTCTTCGCTTCCCAGGTGTTCAAGTCCTTGGACCAATACACCCAGACTGCGTCGGTATATTCTCCGCCAGCTAGCCCGATGTGGTTGGTGAAAAGAAACCACGTCTGGTTGGCCGGTTCAAAGTAGAGCGAAGAATTCTCAATCTGTTCCTCCGGCGGGACGATCGGTTGCGCATCAATCGCCCATGAGCCGTTGAGGTTCTTGGTGCGGGCGATACCGAGCGTGCGCTTCATCGAGGCGCTAAAGAACATCAGGTATTCCCTGCCCTGCTTCACGATGTGCCCCGGGCTAGCCGTGTCCGCATAATAGGTTCCCGGCTTTGTCCGGAACGGGATCACGTCGGGTTGCTTGACCCACGGTCCGGCCAAGGACTGGCTCTTGGCCTTCAGAGTTAAATACGGAAACGAGGGGATTAAGTCCGGAGCCCCGGATACGTTTGGCGTTCCCAAGTAGTACATGTGCCACTCCCTGCCGTCGTAATAGACCCATGGCGAAGAAGCTGAGGCAGAGTCAGACTCTCCCGGCTTGCCGAAATCAAGCATGGGCCCCTTCTTCTGCCATGCCTTGAGATCCTTGCTGGTGGCCAGGCACGCCAGCCAGCCTTTGGGTCCGGCACCATCATAGAAAAGGTGATAGACCCCTTTTTCTTCGAAGATCAATGCCTCGCGGGCTCCCAGGATGTCGCACTGGTCCGGTCCGTCACCGTGTTTGAGCACGACGCCCTGATCCTTCGCCTCCATGCGCAGGGCTGCGACGGGGCGTCCGTCAGCATACTTTATTTCTTGTGCGAGGGTCGCACAAGTCATGAATGCCATCGTAATTCCGAGATAAGTATTCAATTTCATAGTCTGTTCTTTTTTCCAAATAGGGACAGTGTAGGCACTCCCGCTGCTCCATTACAGGGCCATTAAAGCGGCTCGGGAGTGCGAGTCAAGACAAAAGAAGCAGAAAAAAGATCAGAGCTCGGGCCGCCACCATATCACTGCCATTGAACTTGAAATCTGCTGCTGTGCCGCCCACACTGCGGCCATGTCTAAACTGCTGGGCCATGCCGTTGTGCCGATGGAGCGCGATTTTACCGCTGGGCTGGCGCGGCCGGGGCGGCGGCGTTCGTTTGCCGGATCCACCGGCAATGCTGCTTTGGACCAACGCATCGAGGAGCTCGTCGCGAGCATTCCGGGGGTGTGCAATCCGGAGTTGTTGGTGGAGATGATGATCACCGGGGTGCGCAGCGCGCGGATGGATATTACGCCGGGCACCTTTAAGCTATTCAACCGCGTACTCAAGGAGATGCGCCGCGCGGAGGAGGTCTTCAAACCCTGGCGCAATGTCCGCAAGGTGTCGGTGTTCGGGTCCGCCCGCACCCACCCGGACGAACCGGAATACAAGGCCGCAGTCGCCTTCGCCCGGCGCATGCGCGAAGTGGGATTTATGACCATCACCGGGGCCGGACCCGGCATCATGGCCGCCGGCAACGAAGGTGCCGGCCGTGCCGAAAGCTTTGGACTGAACATTCTGCTGCCGTTTGAGGCCGTTCCCAACGAATTCATCGCCGGCGACGATAAACTGCTGGCCTTCCACTATTTTTTCACCCGCAAACTCAGCTTTGTGAAGGAAAGCGATGCCTTGGTCGGCTTTCCCGGCGGTTTTGGCACGATGGACGAGGTGTTTGAGTCGCTCACCCTGATTCAAACCGGCAAGTCCACTCTCCATCCGATCGTGCTGGTCGATGCCAAGGGCGGCACGTACTGGAAATTCTGGGCACAATTCGTCCGCGAACACCTGCTGCGCCTCGGTCTTATCTCCGAATCCGATCTATGCCTGTTCAAGGTCACCGATGATATCGAGGAGGCGGTCGCCGAAATCACCGGTTTCTACCGGGTGTTCCATTCCTATCGCTACGTCGGCGACCAACTGGTGATGCGCCTCACCACCGCGCTGGCCGATGCTGAGCCCGCACGCTTGCAGGAGCAATTCGCCGATTTGCTCAAGTCCGGCGGCATGACCCAGCGCGCTGCGCTGGAAGAAGAGGCCGACGAGCCGGAGATGGCCACCTTGCCGCGGCTGGTATTCCGCCATCAGCGCCGCAACTACGGCCGGTTGCGCCAACTCATCGATGCGGTGAACCTCGCGCGGGTCGTGGAGTGTTAGATGCCGCGTGTGTGCTTAACCTAAAGAGTAAAATGGAAACGCAGATCGACGCAGATGATCCATGAGGTGTGTCCATTGCCGGTCTCAACTACAGGGTTCGTTGCTCATTCCGCTCCAACCTCTTGAAATCAGCGTCCATCTGCGTCCATCCGCGGTTCATTTTTCGTTCTAGATTAATCCGTCAAATCCGTCAAATCTGCGGTCCAGAGAAGCTCCAAGCCACCATGCCAACCCCTAATTCCAGTAAACCAAAAACCGACCGCGCCGATGCCCTGCTCACTGCCAGGGGCTTGTGTGAGTCGCGCGAGCAGGCCAAGCGGCTCATCCTCGCCGGCGAAGTGCGTAGCGGCGACCGGCTCATCGACAAGCCCAGCACCAAACTCGCCCTCGACGCGCCCCTCACCGTGAAAACCAAGCCGCGCTTTGTCGGCCGCGGCGGACTCAAACTCGAGGGCGCGCTCGACGCCTTCGCCATCGACCCCCACGGCTGGGTGTGCCTCGACGTGGGGGCCTCCACCGGCGGATTCACCGATTGCTTGTTGCAGCGCGGCGCCTTGCGCGTCCACGCCGTGGATGTTGGAACCAACCAGTTGGTATGGAAACTGCGCAATGACCCGCGGGTCGTTGTCAGGGAGCAATTCAACGCGCGCCAGATGGTGGTGGCTGACCTTGGGGAGAGCGTGCGGCTCGCGGTGATGGACCTGTCGTTCATCTCGCTGACCAAAGTGTTGCCGGCGGTCTTCTCGGTGTTGGACGCAGGCGGTGGAGTGGTGTGCCTGATCAAGCCGCAGTTCGAGTTGCGGCGCGAGGATGTGGGCAAGGGCGGCATTGTCAGGGATGCTGCTCTCCACCAGCAGGCAATTGACAAGATCCGCGGCTTTGTCACCGGGGATCTCGGCCGCGAATGGCGCGGGCTGATAGCCTCGCCGATCACCGGCACCGATGGCAACCAGGAGTTTCTGGCGTGGCTCGGCTAGCCCCCCCCGCGTTCCCCTGGCGGGCATGCGCGTCAAGTTAGGGGCAGCGGGGGGGTTTTTCGTTAGGACATTCTGATGTCCGATCGGACATCAGAATGTCCTAACGGAGCGCTCGGTTTGTTACCGCACCACCTCGGTGCCGATGCCGCCGTCGGTAAAAATTTCCAAGAGCAAGGCGTGGGGCTGGCGGCCATCGATGAAATGGACCTTGCGCACGCCGGCTTCGAGAGCATCGACGGCGCTGCGGATTTTTGGGATCATGCCGCCGGAGATGGTGCCATCGGCCAGCAACGCGGCGGCTTGGGCACAGGTGACTGAGCGGATCAGCGACGCGGCATCGGCGGGATCGGCCAGCAGCCCCGGCACGTCGGATAGATAGACCAGTTTGGCCACACGCAATTCTTTGGCGAGTGCGGCAGCCGCTAGGTCGGCGTTGATGTTGAGCGGCAGGCCGCTGGTCAATTCGGCTGCCAGCGGCGAAATGACCGGCAAGATACCGGCGGCGAGTGCCGCATCCAAGTGGGCGAGGCGACAGCCGACGACCTCGCCGACGTGGCCCAAATCGACTTGCTGGCCATGGGCGTCGGTAGCGCGGGTTTTCTCGCCGAGGAACACCTCGTTACCAGCAATGCCAAGCGCCTTGCCGCCAACAGTGCGGATCATCTGCACTAGGCCCGGATTGATCTCCTCGGACAAGACCCGGGCGACAATGGCGATCGCCTCATTGGTGGTGACGCGGAAGCCGCTGATAAAGCGCGCCTCCAAGCCCGCCGCGGCCATCGCCGCAGTGATGGCTTTGCCGCCGCCGTGAACGACGATGGGATTGATGCCGGCGACTTCCAAGAACACGATATCGCGCATGACCATGGCGACGAGCGCGGGATCTTCCATGGCTGCGCCGCCCAGTTTGATCAAAAACGTCTTGCCGCGGAATGCCTGTAGATAGGGCAGCGCTTCGATGAGGGACTTGGCTTTGTCGATGGGGGACATGGGAGGGCGGGGGGAAATTTTGGATTTTTGAATTTTGGATTGGCAGAGAGCTTTGAGCGGTGCTGGGACGGTGCTGGGGCGGGATGTTTTGTCTTTCATCCAGAATCCAAAATCACCGGCGGGGCGGTTTGGCCGGGGCTTTAGCGGCGGTCTCCTCCAACACCGATGGTTCGGACTCGGGTTTGATACTACAGGCGGTCTCAAGCCAGCGCTCCGCTTGCCGGATGAGTGGTTCCTTCCGAATGGTCACCGAATGGCAGTGCCGGCCCATCGCCATGGGGGTCGGCACCACCCAGCGTGGTGCGGCGGGCCCCGCCAGCGCGGCCGGCGAATGCACAGCCGAGGTCCGACTGAATAAGAACATGATGAGCGTGCCGGTGCAGGTGGCGGCCAGCAGCGGGATGCCCGGCAGCCAAACATGTGCCATGCCGACCCCCAGCCATTGCGCGGCCAGGCAGACGGCGACGAGGCTAGCGCAGGTGAGGTGGCGCTGAAATTTCGGCCAAGCCGTGACCAGGGCGAGCAGCCATAGCGTCACCAGCAGCAGGGCCAGCTCCGCGGCGGGCGGTAGCCTGCGGTAAGTATGGGTCGGGCCCAAGCCGGCGTCCGAACTGATCGAGGCGATGACTGAGGCCAAGTTGGCGGAAAATTGGCGGGTGGCGTGCGGCGCACGGCTCAGGTCGTCGCGCAGTACGATCAAACCCGGCGCTGGCGGAAAAATGTCGGGCGTGGCGACGATCACGTCCTCTGCCGCGATATTCGCCCGCGAGGCGAGCGGCTTGAGAGGCATGGCCATGCGCCCTGCCCGGTCAATGGGCACCACCGGGCCGCTTGGTCCTAGGCGGAGGCTTTCGCCCAGTCGCACCCGAATACTGCTTACCGGCAGATGGTAGCTAGTCAACACGGCGAGCAACGGAAAGGCCGGAACCACCACATTTTCATCCTCCCAGCGTGCCAATAATGGCAGCGTGTTGCTGCCATCGTCGGCGTCGTCCAGCGAGCTGAAGCCAGCCATGGTGCCCTCGCCTTGGCCGAAAATCACGTCGGCCACCGCCACGCGGTTGACGATAGGCAGCTGCGAGAGGTTGCCATGGATGGCGGCGGGCGCAAGAGCCGCCCGGCGAAAGGCCGGCGGCATCGCCTGGTGTAGCGATCCGCGGGACAAGGGTGCGGCCTGAACCAGCAACTGAAAATGGTTGAGTGCGATGTCCAGCCCCTTGAGCGCGCCGGCATCGGGTTTGTCCCATGCCATCACCGCGGCAATAGCCGCCTGTTTGGCGCCGAGGCGTTGGAGGTTTTGCAACACCACTGCCAGATCCACCGGCGAGGGGGGCGAGGATTGAAATACTCCGCCCACGTCGTCGCCAATCGATACCACCACCGGTGCCTTGCGGGCTTCCGGCCGCATTTGCATCGAGAGCGTGCGCAATTCCCAGGGGGCATTGCGACTGCCCTCTCCCGTTAGAAAAAACGGGGGTTTGGCATAGCTGCTCAACACAGTGCAAAACGCCGCGCGCTCAAGCCCGGTGGCCGCCGCCAGCCACCAGCAGGCGAACCCGGCGATGGCCGCCAGGCCAGCCACCCGCCCACCGCGATAGGAAAAACCGGCCACGATGGAAGTTATTGAAGTGCCGCCAACACGGGTGCGAGCGCGGCTTCCAAGGGCGTGGCGGCAGTGACTTCTTGGAGTAGTTTGGCGGCGGTGGCAAGGTGCGGTCGGTACCACTCCTGCCCGCGATGATGCACCAACTTGCCATAGGCACCCAGCGCTTGCATCAGGCGTTGGGCGGCGCATTCGTGAAACAAGCGTGGCTCGGGCTGCTCGTCGGAGATGTTCTCCCACAATTCCAGCAGCGCTGCACGCTCGGTGGGCGTGTGATCCAGATAGGGATCGAATACCAGCGAAGCAATGTCATATTCCTGGCGCCCGCGGCGCAGGCCCTGGAAGTCGATGAGCCATACCTGCGCGTCTTTGACTAACAAATTCTGGGATTGGAAATCGCGGTGAACCAAGTGGCGTGCCACCTTGCCTAGGCGTTCGGCGAGCGCCGCGAACTCGGGGTTTTGGCGCAGTATTCCGGCATCCATCCCGAGGTGACCTTCCACCAGGTACTCGAAAAAGTATTCTTGTTCCCAGCGATAGAGCGCCGCATCAAAGGGCGGCATCAGGGTAAAGTCCTTGTCCGGCTTGGCATAGAACAAGCGGTCCACCTGTTCGAGGGCCGAGCGGTAGAGCGGCAGGCGTTCGGCAAAGGGCTGGTTTTTGAGTGAGAGCAGGTCCACGTCGCCCAGATCCTCGACGAGCACGACATGGCGCTTGAGGCTTTCAAAGAGGATGGTGGGCACCCGCAGGCGGCATTTCTTCAGGAAATGCCCCACCGGGATAAATTGCTCGTTGTCCTCGCGCTCATCGGTCCAATGAATCCCGATGAATGGGTCTCGCCCTTTGGTCTTTATCCGCAGGATCGTCCGCCCTGACGCGCCGCGTTTGATCGGCTCCAAGGTGATGGAGACGGTTGGATCCACGCCAAGAAATTGGCGGGCCGTCGAAAGGATCGCGTCGGTCGGCATGGGCGGGCGAAGATTGCACGCAGTGCCCGCCCAGGCCAAGACAATTCCGAGGGGGGCCGCCAATTCCGCAGGATGGCATGCCATCCGTGAAACCTGAGGGAGCCGATTGGCTCACCGGGCCTGGCTTATGCTTGCCTCAGGTTTCGAGCCTGAGGTTTTCAATTTAGAAACCGTGGCGGTAGCCGAAGCCGAAGTTATTGATGCCACCGTGGTCGAAAATGTTGCCGCCGGACTGGTGCGTGATGAAGGTGGTGAGTTGGTGCTCACCCACTTGTTCCAAGGAAAATCCTGCCACCGCAACTGAAACGAGGCGGCGTAGTTGGCCCACGGCGTGCGGGTATTTGCATCCACGATGCCTAGGGTGAGGAGCAATTCCAGCAGCGGCTTGCACATCAGGTCGCCGATTTTCCAATTTGGCTCCGCCAGCCGCGAATTGTGCCGGGAGTGGATTTTGGGATTGCCGGGCGCGGGGCTGCGGGCTACTTTGAGCGCCGCCGGAGACGTGTGTTGCGTTTCCGGTCATATTCCTTGCCATTTCCCATGCCAGCCCGTCCCAAATTTTCTTCCCGGCGTTCCTCGAATAAATCGCGAGGGAGCTACGGGCCGCCGTCGCGTTCTGCCGCCAAGGATGATGAAGAGAAGGCCGTGGAGGTGGAGGGGGTGATTTCATCGGTGTTGGCCGGGACCATGTTCCGGGTGAAAATGGCCAGCGGGCATGAGGTGCTGGCGCACATTTCAGGCAAGATGCGCAAGCGTTTCATTCGCTTGGTCATCGGCGACAAGGTGAAGATGGAAATGTCGCCCTATGACCTGACCAAGGCGCGGATCGTGTTCCGAATGAACTGAGGCTTCATTCGCCAGGGGCAGGACCCTTACCGTTCCCTCACCGCAAGGCCGCAAGGAACGCTGAGCGAAGCAGGATTTTTATCGACAATCCTCCCCACTAAAAGCAGACAGTCAGGGTATCTCACTGCGCTCGGTTGTGGTAAAAAACGGCGCTGCAACCAATTCTATTTTCCTTTTTAGCACTCGCCGGGGGCGGGTTCATCTGGCGAGGCCTGGAGTTCGGCGATGGCGTGGTGGGTTCTGCGCTCGATAGCGATGGCGCCAAGCAGGTTGCTTTGGCGCACGATGAACTGATTGAGCTTCATGAGTTCCAGCAAGGCGAGGAACGTCACAATCACCTCCGCCTTGGTTGATGCAGATTGAAACAGGGTGTCAAAACTCTTGGCTTCCCCAGGGGCGAATTGCTCCAGCAAAAAGTCGATCTTGTCCGAGACGGTGAAGCGGTCATCGATGATATCGCCAAAGTCGTGGCTTTCCTCAAAGCGCTTGAGCACATTTTGGAATGCGCGGATCAGATCGAAGATGGACACCTCGGCGAGCGGTGCGGGTTCGCTGGAGGCCGGTGGCGGGGCGTCAGGTTGGTGGGCGAAGCGGCCTTCCTGCTCGATGGCACGCAAGCTCAGAAAGCCCGCCGCGTCCTTGAATTTCTTGTACTCGATCAACTGCCGGATCAGATCCCAGCGCGGATCATCTTCCTCGGCATCGGCTTCCGGTGGTTGCTCGGCGCGCGGCAGCAGCGTGCGGCTCTTCAGATACATCAGATTGGCCGCCATGACGATAAACTCGGAGGCCAGGTCGATGTTGAGCAGTTTGAAGGTGTTGATGTAATCGAGATACTGGCGGGTGATGCGCTCAATGGAAATGACTTGAATGTCCACCTCCTCCTTTTTGATCAGATAGAGCAGCAAATCCAGCGGCCCTTCAAAAATTTCCAAGCGTACTTTGTAGTCGGTGGCGTCCACGCGCGGGGTGGTATGCCAAACGGCCAGCTTGTGCGAGTCGAAAGTGCGGGGGGGTGGATTTTAGCTGGCATCGGCCAAGAAACTAGGCGTTACTCACGGCGCAGCAGGCAAGCCCCCTCATATGGCATCCGACCCATCAAATAACTTCAACGAACGTCTGAGCCAATGGGTCGCAGGGCAGGGGTTTTGGTTTCAGATGCGTTATTCCATGTCAGGGGTCGGCTCCAAGTCGGCTCTCAGCTTTCATCTGCTGCGCCTGATGGCCCGGTTGTTGATCTTTTTGACGTTGGTGGCTATCGGCTTGATGGTGTACTTGCTGCGCCTGGCAGGAACCCCTGGCTATCAAAAGCAACTCAAGGCAAGCATCGCTGCCGAGTTGGGGGCGAGCGAGGTGGAAATGGCCGGATTCCAGCGGGTACAAGGTAAAATGCTGATGGCGAGGCTGGCGAGCAAAGGGGGCAATGACACGTTTTTCTCGAGCATGGAGGCACGCAATATCCGTTGCCAGATGGGTTTGCTCAGCGGCTTGATCGGGGAGTGGAAACCCGGGGTCTTGTTGATCAACCAGTTGGATCTGGAGCTCAATGCGGGTGCCGATGATGAGACTTCCGCTGGCTTGATTGCCGATTCGATATTCAAAGAGTTCGGCAAATTCAAAGTTGCGACGGTGGAGTTGAAGGATGCGACGCTGCGCTGGGGTTATTCCGAGCGAACCAGCGGCAAGATCGTCGGCAGCCACATCAAACTGCAGCGGGTGGCTGACGGGTGGCGGGTGCATCTGAGCGGCGGGACTTTATCGCTGGCTTGGTTGCAGCGTTTGGAGATTGTGGAAATGGTGGCCAACTGCACACGCAAGGGCTTGGTGTTTGAGAAAGCCGAGTTGCGTAAGGGGGTCGGCAGGATCACTATGGACGGATTGCAGGTGATCGCAGGCCAGCGACCGGAGGTCAAAGGCACGCTTAAAGTGCGCAAGCTCTCCATCCAGGATGTGGTGCCGCCGGCGGCCCGTAAATCCATTGATGGGAATATCGCCGGCGAGTTCCGAGTATTTGGCTCCACCAACACCACCGAGGGGCTTGGCTTTGAAGGCACCATCATGGCGGACGGCGAGCACGTCATCCGCTTGCGCGAGAGCGTGCATTTGTTGCGCGCACTAACGGATTTCGACGTTTTCAACAACTACCGAATGGTGCCGTTCAACGAGGGATCATTCAAAATCAAAACTCAGGCCGGGGTCATGGACGTCAGCGAGGTGAATTTGAAGGCGGGCGACCTGATGACCCTAGCCGGACAGATGCGGGTCCGTCCCCCCACCTCTGAGGAGGCGTTCGCAATCCACAAGCGCAGCGGGCTGGGTCAAGCCGAGGGTAAGCCGTCGAAGGAAGCGGCGGAGGATTTGGAAATCACTTTGCGCCGGGCGGCGCGGGCGTCACGTAAGGATAAAGGCAACGCCAGTGGGGCAAAATCGGATGACGCCACCTCGCTGTTTGACCGCATTGACCAGAGTTTTGAGGCGAGCGTCCTTGCCGAGCAGGCGGCCGAACGCAACGCCCGCAGTCTCATTTATGAGGGGCAATTTCAGGTCACGGTGTCGCCCGACACGTTTGAAAACGTGCAGGCCTTGCGTGAGATGTTGCCGGTGGACCCGCAGACGGGGCGGATCCCGATGGATGTACCGATCAAAGGGGATATTTACAGCATCACTTTCGATCAGGCACAGGACTTGTACCTGCGCGGGCAACGCTACAAGGAACCCGACGCACCGGCGGCCAGCGGTGCGGACCAAGCGGATCTGCCGCCGACCCCGGCCCCGCACTGAGGCCGCTGTGCTGCGGAGCCGAGCCACCGCTTAAGAGTGCGGCGGCTTGCCGCCTCCAGGGCGAGGCGGGCTTGCCCGCCGGGCTGCGGACTTGCCCATACCCGCTCAGCTCACTCGACGGTGACGCTTTTTGCGAGGTTGCGGGGTTGATCGATTTCGCAGCCGCGGATACGGGCGACGTGATAGGCGAAGAGTTGAAGCGCGACGACGGCGGGAATGGTGGCCACCAGCGGATGGCAGCGCGGGATGAAGATGGCGTCATGCATGCGCTCGGCGGTCGCGTAGTCGCCCTCGGTGACGAGTCCGAGCACTTTGGCGCCGCGGGCGCAGCATTCCTCGATATTGCCGAGGGTCTTGTCCTTGCCAGGTACGTCGCAGGCAATGGCGATGACCGGAGTGCCTGGTTGGAGCAAGGCGATAGGCCCGTGCTTGAGTTCGGCGGCGTGATACCCCTCGGCATGAATGTAGGAAATCTCCTTGAGTTTGAGCGCCCCTTCGAGAGCTACCGGATACATTGGGCCGCGCCCAATGAAAAACGCGTGTTCGTTGTGCGCGTACTCGGCGGCAATTTGGCCGATGCGCTCGCTTTGCAAAATGACTTTGGCGACGAGTGCGGGGAGGGCTTCGATCTCACGGGCGAAGCGGATCCCGTCCTCGCGGGAGAAGCGGCGGCCGCGGCCGAGTCGCAGTGCCATCATGAGCAACACCGCGACTTGACAGGTGAAGGCCTTGGTGGAGGCCACCGAGATCTCGGGTCCGGCATGCAGGTAGACGCCGCGGCCGGTTTCGCGCGCAATGGTCGAACCCACCACATTGCACAGACTCATCACAAAAGCGCCCTTTTGATTCGCCTCGCGCACCGCCGCGAGGGTGTCGGCGGTTTCGCCGGATTGGGAAATGGCGACGACCATGTCGCGACTGCCGAGGATGGGATTGCGATAGCGGAATTCGGCGGCTTGTTGAACTTCTGAATGGATGTCGGCCAAGTCTTCAAAGGCGTATTCACCCACTAAGCCGGCGTGTAGCGAGGTGCCACAACCTAACAAGACAACCCGGTCAATTTCCGCCAGTTCACGTGGCGAGGAGCCCATGCCGGCGAGTACCGAGGTGCCGAGGTTGAAGTCGAGGCGGCCGCGGATGGCATTGCCCAGAGAGTCGGGTTGCTCATGAATCTCCTTGAGCATGTAGTGCTCGAAGCCGCCCTTTTCGGTGGCCGCCACGTCGATGCCCAGTTGGGCGATCTCGCGGGTGACGGGAATGTTGTTGAGGTCGCGCACATCCACCGACTCCGCGGTGACGATGGCAATGTCGTCGTCGTCCAGATAGATCACGCGCTGGGTGTGGGCCAGGATGGCGGAAGCATCCGAAGCGACGATCATTTCGCCGTCGCCCACGCCGATGACAATCGGGCTGCCGCGCCGGGCGGTGATGATGCGGTCAGGTTGGTGGGCCGAAAGCACGGCGATGCCGAAGGTGCCCACCACTTGGTGGAGCGCATCGCAGACCGCTTGGAAAATGTCCCCCTTGTCGCACTCGCCGATGAGGTGGGCGAGCACCTCGGTGTCGGTCTCGGAATAGAAAAAGTGGCCGCGGCCCTCGAGGCGCGAGCGCAGGGAGCGGTAGTTTTCGATGATGCCGTTGTGGACCAAGGCGATGTTGCCGCTTTTATCCAGATGCGGGTGGGCGTTGACCTCGGTGGGCGGGCCGTGGGTGGCCCAGCGGGTGTGGGCGATGCCAATGCTGGCGCGTTGGAAAAGTTCCGGCGTCCACTCTGCGTGTGCCTTGTCACTGAGGCGGGCGACTTTGCCCGGAGCCCGCGTCACCACCAATCGCTCGTCATCGAGAATGGCGAGGCCCGCTGAGTCGTAGCCGCGGTACTCGAGTCTCCGCAAGCCGTTGATGAGCACCGTGGGTGCATCTGCTTTGCCAATGTATCCGACGATTCCGCACATGATGAGTGGATTAGGTTGAGTGATATTTTTTAATGACGTGGCAGTTATGCACCCGGTGTAGGCTGCCTGCAAGTCCGATTTGACCAAAAGTTAGCCCAGTGATAAGAATGAGCCGCGAGGATCTGAGTTATTTTTGAACAAACAATGCCTGCCACCTTGAGTTACCGATGCCCGTTCTGCGACTGCGAAGCGCAGGTTGGTAAAGCGTGCCCGGGTTGCGCTCATCCGTCGCGCCGGCGGATGGCTGCTATCCCGCGGAAAAAATCCTGGCAGCAAGAGACCGCTGCTGATGGGCTGGATTTGCCGGACAGCCAGTTTGATTACGATGAGTTTGTCGCGCGGGAGTTTAGCCGGGTGCCTCATCGCCGACTTGGCGTGGCTTGGTATTGGTGGCTGCTGGGAGTGTTGGTGCTCGCCGCCATGCTCGCCACCTGGATTTCCCACCTCTAGCAATTTCATGCGCCGTTTCCCGGCCCTCGCCCAACGACCCATGGCGTAGATTGTCACAAAGAAACCGCTGAGACACCGATTTTCACTGAGCACACTGATAAGAAATTCATAAATGTTGCAGCGATTTCAGTCGCAATCAGTGCCTCAGTGGTAAAATTCGTCACGAACCATCCCCAAAATTCCCTAGCTTGACGCGCATGTGCCGCGGGCTATCGGGCGGCCCTTGCAAATCGCTGCGCTTGCGTCATCCTCCCACCCATGCCTGACTCTGATATGACCGCAGCGGAGCTAAAGGCCAACGCCGAGGCCACCAAGCGCATCGCCGTGTGCCTGCGCCGCCGCGCCACGGTGCTCGACTTGAGCCGCTTGGGCCTGTCGTCCCTGCCGTCAAACATCGGCCAGTTCGCCAAACTCACCGAGCTGAACCTCGCCTACAACCACCTCCGCAGCCTGCCGCCCCAACTCTGCCAACTCGAGGGCCTCAGCCGATTGGATTTATCTAACAATGATCTCGGCGTCCTGCCGCCTGCCATCGGCCAGCTCACCAGCCTGACCCTGCTGTACCTCGCCAACAACTCGCTCCAGGCCCTGCCGCCCGAGCTTGGCCAGCTTGCTAAGCTGACCCGCCTGGATGTTTCCGCCAACCCGCTCACCACCTTGCCCCCCGAACTCGGGCAGCTCGCCAACCTCACCCGCCTCGACCTATCTAACAGCCGTCTCGAGTCCCTGCCACCCGAACTCGGCCAACTCACCCGCCTGACCCGACTCTATCTATCTAGCAATAAGATCGGCGCCCTGCCACCCGAGCTCGGCCAGCTCGCTAGCCTGACCCGGCTCTATCTATCTAGCAATAATCTCAGAACCCTGCCGCCCGCGCTCGGCCAGCTCGCCAAGCTTACGGTGCTCGATTTTTCTAACAATAAGATCGAATCGCTGCCGCCACCCCTCGGCGAACTAGTCAATCTGACCGAGCTGAACCTCGATAACAACCTCTTGAGCAGCTTACCCCCGGAGCTTGGTCAACTGGCCCGGCTCACGGTGTTGCGGCTCATGACCAACCGCTTGACAGCCCTGCCGGAGCAGCTGGCAAACTTGGGCATGTTAGAGAGATTGTTTTTGCACGATAATCCCGGCCTTCAACTCTCGCCCTCGGTCCTCGGTCCTGATCCGCGCCAGCAAGCGGCCCCACGGGTGGCCGCCCCCAAGGGGATTCTGGATTTTTATTTGGCGCGGCAGGCCGGCCGGACTCGGCCCTTGGACGAGGTGAAGGTGTTGCTGGTGGGTAGCTGTGGCGCGGGCAAAACGAGCATCGTGCAGGCCTTGCGGGACTTGCCATTCCGCGAGCGCGAAGAGAGCAGCACCGGCATCGCGCTGTGCGACTTGATGCTGGATGGAGGTGCTGGCCGACCAGTCACCGCCCATCTCTGGGATTGTTCCGGTCAGCGGGTCAGCCACGGCCTGCACCCGGTGTTTTTCAGTCCGCGCAATTTGTATGTGTTGGTGCTCAGCGGCCGCAATCACCGCGAACGCGAGGAGGCGTGCTATTGGCTCAGCCTCATCCAAGCGTGCGCCAGTGATGAGCGTGGGCAAGCCCCACCGGTGATCGTGGCCTTGAATCAATGGAATGTGCCAGACTGCCGCCCCGAGCTGGATCGCGGCCTGCTGCGGGAGCAGTTTCCTTTCATCCGCGGCTTCGTCGAAATGGACTGCAAAGTCAAAAAGGGCGTCGTCGCTCTTAAAACCGCGCTGCTCCGGGAAGTGGAGCGCATGCCGTGGGTGAGCGAGCCGTTCCCCGAGGAGTGGGATGCCGTGCGACATGCCCTCGCCGCAAGCCCCCAGCTCAGCTTCGCCGATTATCGCGCCGTGTGCATCGAGCACGGCGTCGTGGATGTGGGCCAGCAGGACTACTTGGCCGAAATCCTCCACCACCTGGGGGCCGCCCTCAACGAATACAACGATACCACCCGGTATGATTCACACCTGCTTCAGCCGCTTGGCCTCATCAAGGATCTCTACGCCTTGCTGCACCGCGCCGAAAAACTCGCCGGCGTGCTCCGCCTCAGCGACGTCGAGCAGGTCCTGCAGCCGGAGCCCGCCGCACCGTCCCGCGCCTTTCTCATGCACTTGCTCCAGCGCTTGGCTCTCGTTATCCCGGCCCAGGCATCAAGTGATACCGTCTGGTTGGTACCTAACGCCTTGCCAGCCGCCCCGCCCAGCGATCTCGAGGCGTTTGACGAGGTTGCCGCCAGCCGGATGCGCTATACTTACCCGTCACTGCCGGACCGGCTGGTGGCCCGCTTAGGTGCGCGGCGCTTTGAGTTTGTCGAAGAAGTGAGGGAGCGCAGGCAGTGGTGGAGCGGCGGGCTGATCTTGGCCCGCAAGGGGGCCCGGGTCCTCGTTCGCTGCGACCCGCAAGTCCGACAGGTGTTACTCACCGTTATCGGTCCCACCCCACCTCGCCGTCAGCTCGCCGCCCTGTGCGAGGAGGAAATGCGCGACCTCCACGCTGAATTCCCCGGCCTGGAACCGGTCGCGGAAACGCTGCGGCGGGACGAATGGGTGCCTATTGTGCCATGATTCCGGCTTGCCAGTGGCCGGTCTGCGCGACAGCTTGCGGGCATGTCCCTTGTGCTTGCCTCTGGATCCCCCCGCCGCCGCGACCTGCTGGCGCAAGCTGGGCTAGTGTTTGATGTGGTGGTCTCCCCCGCGGAGGAAATTCACGATCCAACGCTGCCGCCAGATTGCCTGTGCGAGGGCAATGCCAAGCTTAAAGCCGCCGCAGTGGCCCTCAGTCACCCGCACGCCACCGTCATCGGTGCGGATACCCTGGTGTTCATCGATGCCGATGCGCTGGGCAAACCTGCCGATCTGGACGAGGCGCGGGCGATGTTGCGGCGCTTGTCCGGGCGTGCCCACATCGTCTGCACCGGCGTCTGCGTAATCCGGCCCGGCGGCTCGATCCACACGTTTCATGAGCTGTCCGAGGTGGTTTTCCGGGTGCTCGACGAGGCGGCCATCGACGCCTATTTCCTCTTGGTCAATCCGCTCGACAAGGCCGGAGCCTACGGCATTCAGGCCCATGGCGAACGGATTGTGGCGGAAATTCGCGGTAATATTGACAATGTGATGGGCTTGCCCGTGACCCGGCTGTTGGAGGTGCTCGGCACCGCGGGTCACTTGGGCTAGGGAGCCACCACATTCTTGTGGTGGTAGTGGAAGGGCAGCCCATGAGTAAGCGTCGAAGACTCTCATTCATGGCCGGTCCTTCCGCACGACGACCATAAAGTCGTCGCTCCCTAACGGGTCGCATCGGGGCCAAGTGACTCGGAAGGTCGAGGCTTATTTTAGCCGCCGCCATTCTGCAGCTCTGGCCTCACACGCCTAACTGGCGTGCTGCTTGCAGGGTATTGTGCATAAGCATCGCGATGGTCATCGGGCCTACGCCGCCGGGCACCGGCGTGATTGCCGCACACAAGGGCGCCACTTCCTCGTACGCCACATCTCCAGTGAGCCGGTAGCCAGACTTTTTGCTAGCATCGGCCACCCGGTTGATGCCCACGTCGATGACCACCGCGCCGGGTTTGATCCAGCTGGCTTTGACCATCTCGGGGCGACCCACCGCAGCGATGAGGATATCGGCGCGGCGGCAGATGGCGGGCAAGTCGCGGGAGCGTGAATGGGCGATGGTGACGGTGGCGTTGGAGTGTTTGGAGACGAGCAGCAGGGCCAGCGGTTTGCCGACGATCATGCTGCGGCCTATGATCACCGCTTCCGCGCCGGCCGTGGTCACACCGGCCGAATCCAGCAATTTGATGCATCCTGCAGGCGTGCACGGCACAAATCCCGTGGGATCCTCCAGCACCAGCTTGGCTACGTTTTCCGGATGGAAACCATCGACGTCCTTGCGCGGATCGATCGCGCGGATGATCGCCGCTTCGTCGATGTGTTTGGGTGGTGGCGACTGAACGAGGATGCCGTGGATGGCGGGGTCGGCATTGAGCTGGCGCACCACCTCCAACAATTCCTGCTGGGTGGTGGCGGCGGGCAGCTCGATTTTACGCGAGTAAAACCCCAGCTCCGCACAAGTGCGCGCCTTCGATCCGACGTAAACTTGTGAGGCCGGATCCTCTCCGACGAGCACAACGGCCAAGCCAGGGGTGATGCCGAGGGCGTGCAATGCGGCGGTCTCACCGCGGCATGCGTCGAGTACGCTGGCGGCGAGGACTTTTCCATCGAGGATGCGAGGTGGGTTCATGGTGGCTGAGCGAATGGATAGCGCAATCCGCCCGCCGGCACAGCAGCAATTTTCCCCAATCCCATAATATTCCCGGCAGTAAGTGAAATCGCAACGCGGAGGCGCAGAGGTAGGGGAGTGGAGCGCGGAGACTTTTTTGGGGTTGGCAAAAAAACCACCTGGAATTTCCGCCCTGCTATCCAATGATGGCTCTCGATATCTATCCAGCGGCCATCTCTGCGCCTCTGCGTTTCGCTGCTAACGAAACCCACAGGGCCCAGGACTATTCCCCTGTCCCGTCGCCAGGCAATTCGCGTGGGGCAGCGGCGGATGGTTGCAAGTACTGCTCGACAGGAAAAATCCAGAACGTGGCGTGGCTGAGGCGCAGCAAGCGGCGCAGGGTGCGCGGGCTAACCGCTTGGTGGCGGGTGAGGCGGTCGAGGCAGGAGTCGGCGAGGGCTTGTTGATCGGGTGGATAATAGCCGCGTTTGAGATAATAGATGGCGCGCTTGAGGACCCGACCGCTGCGCGTTTCACTGATTTGGGAGCGCGCATCAACCAGAAACCGCTGCGGCTTGTGCCGATAGAGGATGCGCCGGGAAATGTTATAGATGGTGTGGTTGGTAAATGCCACCTTGTGGTAGCGGTGCTCCCGATAGGGCGGAAATATATCGAAGGCCATGCGCACCGCCTCGGCTTGTCCAAAGCCTGCCGCGCCGGTTTCTAACGACCAGATGGTGTAGCCGATCACCCGCCCGCCGTCGCTTTCATCCTTGGGATCAAACACGCTGAAAAGGTGGAACCCCATCACGTGATTGGGCAGGGTGGGAATGGATAAAATTTCCAAAATCCCGCCACCCGGCAGCGTGGCAAACCCATGCTCGGCCTGGTGTTGATGCTCGCGCATGTTGGCTATGTGGTGGTGGTCGAAATAGCCTGCCATGTTAGGCATTTGCCACAGTTCGCGAGCGAAGCGGCTCAGTTCGGCAGCGGCTTGGCTGGTGCCGAGCGGATAGAGGCGGATTTCCCGCTGGCCGAGGATGTCGTGATGCCATATCCGCGCGCGTTCCTGGTGGGCGCGCCGCGCGGTTTGGATCGCCCGTTGGAGATTGGCAGCCATCGTCTAAATTTCTTTTACACCAGCCAGCAAAGCAAGCGAATTTAATCCGAGCGCCGAAGTTGGATTCCAGGTGCCGGATAGATTAACCGCCGATTACACGGATTTCACCAATTGAAGTAGTGGGCATTCCATGTGCCAGCGCTCACGCCAAAGGTAAATTGGCGTAGGCATCGGTGGTGGCTTGGCCGCTCAGATAAGCGTGGGTGTTATTTGATAGGGAGGGATCGAGGGTGACACCCGGCATAACTGCCGCAGCGCCGGTTTTTTACTGCAGGCGCACCGGCGTGTGCTAGCTTGGCGGCATGCGCTTGCAACGCTGGATGGTCATGATGGTGTGGCTCGCCCTGGGCTGGGCGGGCCGTTGTGCCGCGATTATTTTTTTGGCCACCGGTGATGCGCAACACAACACCACCACCCCTGGTGATAACTCAGGTTGGCAATATGAGGGGAAGTTTCACGAATTCCTCGGCGTGCCCATTGCTCCGTTTTTTTTCATCACCGCTCAACACATCGGCGGCAGCGTGGGTGATGTGTTCGATTTTCACGGCGATCATTTTACGACCATCGCGGTGCATAACAGCCCGAGCACCGATCTGCGGATTTGGGAGGTGGATCATGCCATGGCGTTTCCGACCTATGCAGCGCTGTCCAGCGGCGCGGCGGAGCGGGTTGGCGCCACTGTGACGGTTTGCGGGCGGGGTACCCAACGCGGAGCGGAAGTGGTGGTTGGCGGCGAGGCCAAAGGCTGGCTCTGGGGCCCCGGGGATCAAGTCGAGCGCTGGGGACGCAACACGTTGGTCAATACGGTTAGTGTGACGGGCCTCGGCGAGTTGCTCTACTGCGAGTTCAACCATCCCGGGGTGGCGGACGAATGTCATCTCTCCGTAGGGGATTCCGGCGGCGGCATGTTTGTGCTGGAGGACGGACTGTGGCGCTTGGCGGGCATTCACTACGGGGTGGACGGGCCGTTTCGTGACGGTGCATCGGGCAGCCCATTCATGGCGGCGCTATATGATATCGGCGGGTTGGAAGTTCAGAACCCGGGCTGGATGCTCATTCCAGAACAGACGGACAACATCCCGTCGAGTTTCTATAGCTCGCGCATCGCGGCTTCACTTGCCTGGATTATGACCATAGCCGGAATTGCCGACTTGAGTGTGCTCGCACCTGAATCCTATGCTGCCTGGCAGCGGCTCTATTTCACTCCCGAGCAAATCGCCGCCCCGGCCAGCTGCGGTCCTGCGGCCGACTTTGATCGAGACGGCATCAGCAATTTGCTGGAGTTTGCCTTCAATTTGGATCCAACCTTCAATGAAGCTGTTAGCATGCAAGCGGACACCGGCTTGCGCGGCCTGCCGATCGGTTATGTGGAAACCACCGACGGCAACGCCCGCCTCACCCTGGAATATGTCCGCAGAACCAGCGCGAGCGCTGCGGGCCTAATATATACCCCGCAGTTTTCCTCTAACCTGATAGATTGGCACAGCCTAGGCACGGCAACCGTCACCCCGATCAATCCGCGCTGGGAACGGGTCAAGGTCGCGGATTTACTAACCACATCGGAGGCCCCCATCCGGTTTGCACGGCTCAGCGTGGCGCTGGCGGAATGAGTGGCTAATGAATTTTAGGGATGGTTCGTGACGAAGACGCAAGACGCAAGACTGCAAGACCCAAGACAAGACAAGAGAGCGCAGCGCTTCTACATCGGCTCTTCTCTTGGGCCTTGCCGTCTTGAGTCTTCTCCTCAGGTTTCTTTGCCACAATTCACCGAAACTCGGTGGTTTCTCGGCTCGATTCGCCTTAGCTTCACGGGCATGCCCTTGACGGCGGGTCGTGATCGTTCTG
>WBXE01000007.1 GCA_008932955.1 Verrucomicrobiota bacterium | reverse complement strand
GCCACGCCCAAACCGTCAGCCAAGCCCACCACCAAACGCTAAGCCACACAGCCATGGACGAGGCGAGCCCATCAGGCGCTAACCGCTGCTGGGTCTGCCGGGTCTGGTGCCGCTGGTTGAGGCATTCCCAGCGCGCAACCAAGGACGTGAGCCCGTGCCCCCGTGAGCCGGGACTCCAGACCCATCCTGTTGACTTAGGCGATTCAGCAACGAGACAGGAAAAGACGGCGGGCAAGGTGCCCGCGCCACGTGACCCGGGAATCCTGCGCGGTGCATCTGCTGAAACAACCCAAAGTGTTAAGTCAACCGTATCGGCCGTCCTGCCTGGCTCCGAACCCACTCATCCCGCTGCAAGAACCCCGCGCATTTTCCGGCAATGGTGGCTGCTCTGCATGCTCCCGCTCCTCGCTTTCGCGGTGAGCAACCTCTGGCTCGCCAGCCCGTGGGCGCGCGAGTGGCTCGCCGCCAAAATCCAGCAACGCTGTGGCGGCTTGCCCATCCGCGTCGGCGGCGCCTCGTGGTCGCCCTGGCACGGCGTCACGCTGCACCACCTCGTCGTGGCGCAACCCGCTGGCTTGGGTTATGTCCCGGCCGAGCCACTGCTGCGAATCACCTCGCTGCGGCTCATCCCGCGATGGCAGGCCTGTTGGCACGGCCACTTTGTGGTACAGAGTGCCGACCTCGAGGAGCCCCGCTTGGTCGGATCACTTCAGATGCTCTCGCACCTGGCCCAACCCGCGCCGGAGCCAACCCCGCCGCTGGCTGCCGCCCAACCCGCCGCCCCGGCCATGGCCGCGCAGTCACCCAAGCGCCCATCTCCACTCCAAGTCAGCCCACCACCGAATCCCCTTCCCCCGGCCACTCCGAACAGCCAGCAGCCCCACGCGCCTGCGGCGGCGGCCGCAGCGGTGGCCGAGGTGCCTCAACCCACCGCTTGGATTCGTCTCCGGCATGGCTCGTTGCGGCTGGTTGCAGGCGGTTCTGCGCCGCCGCTGGTGGAGCTTGCTGATCTAAGTGGCGAGCTGCCGGTGGCAGGAGCAGCGGCGGTATCATCGCTGCGCTTGGCCAGTCTCATCGTGCACGGCAGCCCTGTGCTGAGCGATTTCACCGCCCCGCTGACATGGCAAGCGCCGGTGCTTTCCCTCAACCCGGTCGATGCCAACCTGATGGGCATTCACCTCCAACTCGCCGCCAAACTTGGCTTGCTCGCCGGTCTGCCGATCCAACTCGAAGTGCAAGTGCCCAGCCAATCCCCGGCCCCGCTCACGCTGGCCGGCGCTGGCGAAATTAAGACCGCGCACCTCGCCAGCAGTGGCCGCTTCCGCGGCTTGCTCTTAGCTCCGGGCACTTGGCAGGGCGATTGCTTGGCCGAAAGCTCCGCCATTTCCATCCATGTCGGAGAGCACCGCGCCAGCTTTGACAGCGGCAGTTGCTCCATCACCCTGCGCGGCGGAATACTCTCGTGCCTGGATGCACGGCTGATAGGCGAAGAACTCTCGCTGCTGGGCAACGCCACCCTGCTGGCCGATGGTCGCGCTGCCGGCGTCGCGCGCTTGGTTGCCGCCCCCGAAACCACCCTCGGCATCCTCAAGCGCCTCTTCCCTGACGTCAAGCAAGCCCCGACCTTCACCCCTCTCACGTCGCCGCAGCGCGTCGCCTGCGACCTCGAAGTGTCCGGCTCCATCGCCGCCCTCCAACTCCGCCTCGGCCACAACGGCCCCCTCGTGCAGCCATGAAGAAGACACAAGACCGCTGCGCTCCAAGACAGAAGACCGCTGCGCTGCAAGACAAGAGCAGAGCGGCTGGGCAGCGCATGGCGCCACTTATTCCAGTCTTCTGTCTTATGTGTTCCCTTCTTCTGTCTTCTTCCTCTTGTCTTCTGCCTTCTGTCTAATAGTCTTGTGTCTCCCCATGCGCATCATTGCCGGAAAAGCCGGGCGGCTCGCCATCAAAGTCCCTTCAGCGGTGGCCCGCCCCACCACCGATTTCGTTCGCCAGGCGATTTTCTCCATCCTCGGCGAGCGCGTCGATGCTGCCCGCGTCCTGGATTTGTTCGCCGGGTCCGGGGCGCTGGGACTCGAAGCCCTCAGCCGGGGCGCCGCCACCTGCCTGTTTGTCGACGAACACCGCCAAGCCACTCAGGTGATTGGCGAGAATCTAACGAAATCACGACTCTTGGGGGGGCGCGTGCTGCGGGCCGAGGTGAGCGCGTTCCTACGCCGGGAGGCCGCCACCTATGACCTGATTTTTGCCGATCCGCCTTACATGAAACACCCTGGCGACGCCGACCCGATCGGCGCTTTGTTGAGTGGGGACTTACTGCGGGCACGGCTGGCGGTGGATGGCTGGTTCATCGCGGAGGTCGCGGCGCATCAGCCGAGTCCCGTGGCCGACGGCTGGTCGCTGGTGGATCGGCGCGAATATGGCGGCACTGCCATCCTGCTTTACGCGCCGGAAATTCCCACCTAAGCTGCCGCGCGATGCGATTGATTTTCGGGC
Organism: Verrucomicrobiota bacterium; assembly: GCA_008932955.1. Taxonomy (GTDB): domain Bacteria; phylum Verrucomicrobiota; class Verrucomicrobiia; order Verrucomicrobiales; family Akkermansiaceae; genus Luteolibacter. The sequence continues at coordinate 24,690 of WBXE01000007.1, read as the reverse complement.
TTGCGATCTACCGACTGGTGTTGCCGCTGCTATTTGCGGCGGCGTTTCCCGGGTGGATTGTCAAAATGCTGCGGCGTGGCGGCTTGCGCACGGGCTTGGGCGAGCGGGCGGCCCTCTACACCGCCGCGCGCAAAAACGAAGCCCGCGGCGCCGTCCACCTCCACGCCGTGAGTGTCGGCGAAGCTATGCTCGCCCTCAAGCTCGTCCGCGAATGGCAGCTGGGCGCGCCCAACCAACGCTTCGTGCTGGCCACCGGCACCGCCACCGGCCATGCCGTGGCCACCGCCGCCAAGCTTCCCGGCCTGCGCGTCACCTATGCGCCACTGGATTTTTCTGGCATGGTGCGCCGCTACCTGAGGCATTTTGAGCCCTCCGAGATTATCCTCGTCGAAGGCGAAGCTTGGCCACATTTGCTGCTCGCCTGCCGCCGCCGCGCCATCCCCGTCAGCCTCGTCAACGCCCGTCTGTCACCCCGCTCAGCCGCCCGCTACCTGCGCTTCGCCGCCTGGGTCCGCCCGCTCTTCGGCCTGCTCGACGCCCTCGCCATCCAGGACCCTCAGGATGCCGCCATCTGGCAACGCCTCGGGGTCGACCCCTCAAAAATCCACCCCACTGGCAGCCTGAAAATCGATCCCGGCAGCGGCCAGCCGCCGACCCGTCGGCCGGCATTTCAAGAGCTGCTCGCCGCCTTGGCGGGTCCCAGCTGCGCCGGCCCGATCATTCTAGCCGCCAGTACGCACGCCGGCGAAGAAGCCTGGATCGCCTCTGCCATCCGGGATGCCGCACCCGACGCCCTGATGCTCATCGTCCCCCGCCACGCGGAACGCCGCGGGCAAGTCAAGGCCGACCTCGAACGCAGCGGCTTCGAAGGGGTCCTGCGCTCGGCCCTGGCAGAGGAGCTAGAGGGGCAGAGATGGCCCGCCGGATCGAGTTCAATGAGCACAGAGTTTGAAGAGAAGCGGCTCCGGGCAGGATGCCCGGGCCACGGTGCTGCGGACATCCTGCCCGCCGCCATTCTTCCCTTGTCGGCCGCCGTTCCTCCAACCGATCCGACATCCCAGCCCTGCCTTATCATCGATAGCACCGGCGAGCTGTGCGATTGGACGGCGCATGCCGACGTGGTGATCATTGGCAAGAGCTTCCTCGCCACCGGCGGCCAAAACCCCTGCGAAGCCATCCTCGCTGCCAAACCCGTCATCTTCGGCCCCCACATGGAAAATTTCCAGCCCCTCGCCGCATCCCTGCTCGCCGCCAACGCCGTCTTCCCCGCCGCCGATTCCGCCAGCTTGAGCACCGCCATCCGCCGCGCCCTCGATCCCGCCGAGGCCCGCTCCGCCACCACTCGCGCCACCGCCCTCCTCCAACCTCACCACGGCGCCACCCGCCGCATCGTCGATCTGCTCATAGGCCGCGTGCAATGAACCCGAACTCCGAAACTGAAATCTCAAATTCGATCATGAAACCACGGATTGCGCGGATTGCACGGATTAAGAAAGAGTTATGAATTATTTGGCAGCCCCCTTTAGGGTGAGCCGAGGAGTCGATAGATTGCGGTCTTATTTTCCGTGTAATCGTTCGACAGAGCTCACGCCGAAATCCTCTTCAATCCGCGTAATCCGTGTTTATCAAACGTCTCTGCAACCCTTTCCATTTTCCTTTTCAGGATAAAAATCCGCCGCGATTTGCGCCTCGAGTCCTGGGTCAAAAAATCCTTCGAGCTGCACTTGCTGCGAGGCGAGAAACCCCAGAACCCGTTCCAGAGGTTGCGGCTTCTCCGCGACGAGCCGCGCTACCCGTGTGTCGCGCCGGGCAATGATGACTTCCTCGCCGCGTTCCGCCGCTGCAATCAGTTTTGAAAGCTGCGTTTTCGCTTGGTGGATGGTGACTTGGATAACGCTGCAAACTTAGCCATCAGGACTAAAATTGTCGAGAGCTTAGACCGACAGAGCTTGCACCGCCGATGGGCTGACAACGACGGGACTAACTGAGCCGGGATGTGAGTGAGGAGCCACCACATTCTTGTGGTGCTTGTGGAAGATCTGCCCATGGGTACGCGTCGAAGGCTCGCCTCATGGACGTTACTTCCGCAAGACGACAGTAAAGTCGTCACTCCCTAGGGCCGCATCCATGAAAGTAGTGGGGAGTTTTACCGACAGGGTGTTGTTGGTATGATTTCGTCTAACCCCTCACGACCGGCGATTTTTTCGCCTGCCCCGGAGCTTGCGCGGCGGCTGGGCTTGCCACACGCTCACGCCATGCGCGACGTGATGATTGAAACCGTAGACCTCCACCGCAGCTACCGGGTGGGCAATAAATCCATCGAGGTGCTCCGCGGCATCGACTTGTGCGTCCACCGCGGCGAACGCTTGTTCCTCTGCGGCCCAAGCGGCGCCGGCAAAACCACCTTGCTCTACACCCTCGCCGGCCTCGAGCGCCCAGAACGCGGCTCCGTCCACATCGCCGGCGCCGACCTCTACGCCCTCGACCGCCGCGAACAGGCACGCTTCCGCAATACCCTCATCGGCTACGTGTTCCAAAATTACCACCTGCTGCCTGAGCTCACCGCCTTGGAAAATGTCGCCGTCCCCGGTGCTATCGCCGGCCGCGATGCCACCGCCGCCGCCATGCACGCCCTCCAACGCGTCGGCCTGGCTGACCGCGCCGACCACCTTCCAGCCGAACTCTCCGGCGGCGAACAGCAACGCGTCGCCATCGCCAGGGCCATCGTCAACGAACCCAAAGTGCTTTTCGCCGACGAACCCACCGGCAACCTCGATTCAAAAAATAGCGCCGAAATCATGCAAATCCTCCTCGATCTGGCCACCGAACACGGCGTCACTCTCGTCGTCGTCACCCACGATCATCACCTCGCCAAGGCTGGCGACCGCACCCTCGTCATCCGCGATGGCTCCATCCACACCCATTTCCACGCTCCTTGAAAATATTTAAAAATCCACTCAAGCTACTCATTGCGTGACGATTGTGACTTAAAAGCGGTTTTTATTCAAGCATTGGTTTGACACCTGCGGTCGGTTTGGCCAAGGCTGCGCCAACGTATGAAACGAACGCTTGTTCCAACAGAAGGTCCGAAACTGCGCTTGGTCGAGGCGGCAGAAAAGCTGTTCGCCGAACACGGCTTTGAGGTGGTTTCAGTCAGGGATATCACGCAGGCGGCAGGCGGCAACGTGGCTGCGGTGAATTACCATTTTGGCAGCCGCGACGGCTTGGTGGCAGTGGTCATGACCCGCTACCTCGCAGCAGTTCATGAGGAGCGACTCGCGCTATTGGACGCGGCCGAGCAACGCTGGGGCCGCAAACCCGTGCCGCTTGAAGAAGTGGTGGCAGCCTTTGTGCTACCACTCATCTCCCAGATGGCACAATCCAAACTCCCGGAACCATTGTTTTACCGCCTCATGGGCAGAATTTTCAGCTCACACAACCCTAGCCAGCCGGGCGAAATTCGAGATCTCCCGAATGTTTCAATCGATCGTTTCATACATTCACTCGGCAGAGCTTTGCCCACGCTGACGGAAGAGGATTTGATCTGGCGACTGCATTTTGTGGTCGGGGCGCTGACCCACCTGCTGACGCATGAGCAAGCCATACCGCCACGCTCAAAAAGTCCAGCGGGTAAGCCTGACATGGCTGCCACCATGGAGCGCTTCCTGAGCTTCGCCGTGGCCGGTCTGCGCAACGGAGTGAAGCAAGCGCCAGCTGCCGCCGCTGCACAGCCGCTGGACGACGGTCACAGACCGCCGCCACAAGCTGCCGCCGCCGCACAGGAACTGGACAACGGTCATGAACCGCCGCCACCGGCTGTGGATGAGCTGCCGCCGAAACGCGGGAGGAAGCGCGACAAGACCAGCGGCGACGAGAGTCCACAGGTGTTGTTTGAATTTTAAAGCCTCAGGGAATCGGGGAGTCTGGTTTTTTCGAACACCCAACAAATCCCCTTGGCAAAGCAGGCCGGAGAGTTATTTTCGCGTGCGAGGAAAGGATTGACCGCAAAGGCGATTCCCAAAGCAGTCGCCATCTATCAACTTATGCATGCCCTGCGCTATTTGCACACTGCCTGGCTTCTGCTCGGGATCGTCCATGCCGCGGAACTGCGCCCCTGGACTGACCTCCAGAACCGCCGCATCGAGGCGCGAATGATCCGTCTGGATGGGACCTCGGTAATTCTCGAACTCAAGGACGGTCGCCAAGTGCCCTTGGCTCTCGCCAAACTGTGTGAGACCGACGCCACCTACGCCCGCGGCCAGGACCCTGCCGGCAAACCTAGCAAAGCCGATCCGGCAGCACCGAACTTTGCCGATGCTTGGCCCGAGCGCATCAAGTTCGTCGATGACCCAGAGATCAGCACCGTGGTGGAGGACGTGGAAAAAAAGCGCTTCATTTACGAGAGTGCCAACTACCGATACACCAGCGACGCCCGCCTCTCGAAGTCGCTTGTCAAAGGCTTTGCCGTGATGTTCGAAGCCACCCACCAATTCTGTCGCACCCTGCCCCTCGGGCTCGACGGCGGAGTGAAAACCGATGGCAAATTGCAGATTTTTCTGTTTGAAAGATTCGACGATTACCTCACGGCCGGCGGCCAGCCTGGCTCCGCCGGAATTTTCATGAGCGGCAAAGAGGCGGTGTTGGTGCCACTCACCAGCCTGGGCCTGCGCCATGTGGGCAGCGGCTACATGCTCGACCGGGAGAAAAGCAGCAAAACCCTGCCGCACGAACTTACCCACCAACTCACCCCGCACCCCTACTTCCAGCCCGGCTCGATGGGCTGGTTCTCAGAAGGCCTCGCGGAATACGTCGCGGTCACCCCCTATCGCTCTGGCTCGTTCAATGTCCGCAACAACCACAGCGACATCGTGGCCTACACCACCAGCTACGGCACGAAAAACGCCGGCGGGCGAGCGCTGGGCAAAAATATCCGGGTGCCCGACTTGAAGGGGTTCATGCTGCAAGACTATGCGCGATTCATGGACAACGCGCAGCTGAATTATGGCTGCAGCCTACTGCTCACGTATTACTTTCTGCAGATGGACGGTGCAGGTGATGGCCAACGCGCCAAAGCCTTTCTCACGGCGCTGCGGAAGGGTAAAACTGGCGAGGACGCACTCGCCGTTCTGCTAGACGGACGATCCTACGAGCAACTCGCCAAGGACATCACCAAAGCCTGGAAGCGCCGCGGCATCGAACTGGTGTTTGGGACGAGCAACTGAGAGCCGCACTCCCGCCAACACCACGCAGATTCGGCTTTTCGCCGCGCCATCCTTGCGCGCTAGGCGAAATGAGTTTGCAGGCCGCTTGGAGTCGGCTTAAAGTTCGCGGCCATGTCCGACAAGCCATTCCACTATCAAGATCCCTTTGCCCTCGGCCCCGACACCACGGAATACGAACTGCTCACCACTGAGCACGTGTCGCTCAGCGAGTTTGAGGGCAAGCCGATGCTCAAGGTCGCCCCGGAAGGCCTGACCTTGCTGGCCGCCGAAGCGATCAAGGCGATCAATTTCACCTTGCGGGCGTCGCATCTGGCGCAGGTAGCGGCGATTTTGGACGACGCGGAAGCCTCGGAAAACGATCGGATGGTGGCGCTGATGATGCTCAAGAATGCCGAGATTGCGGCACACGGGATTCTGCCATTCTGCCAGGATACCGGCACCGCCACCATCGTCGGCAAAAAAGGCGAACAGGTGTGGACCGGTTGCGACGACGCGGCCGCCCTCTCAAAAGGCATCTATCAGACGTATACCAAGGAGAACCTGCGCTACTCGCAAACTGCCCCGCTGAGCATGTTTGAGGAGGTCAACACCAAGACCAACCTGCCCGCCCAAATCGACCTGTATGCCACCGAGGGCGCAGCCTACAAGTTCCTGTTTGTGAGCAAGGGCGGCGGCTCGGCTAACAAGACATTTCTCTATCAAGAGACCAAGGCCCTGCTCAACCCGAAACGCTTCAAGGAATTTTGCATCGAAAAGATGCGCTCGCTGGGCACCGCCGCGTGCCCGCCCTATCATCTCGCGTTTGTCATCGGCGGCACCTCCGCGGAAACCTGCCTCAAGACCGTCAAGCTCGCCTCCACCCATTACTACGACGCCCTGCCGACCTCCGGCAACGAGCACGGCCGGGCGTTCCGCGATCTGGAACTCGAACAGGAATTGTTGGCCGAGGCCCGCGCCATCGGCATCGGCGCGCAGTTTGGCGGCAAGTATTTTGCGCTGGACGTGCGCGTTGTGCGCCTGCCACGCCACGGCGCGTCCTGCCCGGTGGGCCTGGGCGTGTCCTGCTCGGCGGACCGCCAGGCACTAGCGAAAATCACCCCGGACGGCATCTTCCTCGAGAAACTCGAAAAGAGCCCCGGCCGCTTCATTCCCGAACGCTTCCGCGATTGGAAATTCAAAGGCGTGCCCATTAACCTCGATCTGGGCATGGAGCAAACCCTCGCCACTCTCAGCAAGTATCCGGTGACTACCGCCCTCGCTCTAACTGGCACGATCATCGTTGCCCGCGACATCGCCCACGCCAAGCTTAAGGAAATCCTCGATACCACCGGCGAGCTGCCAGAGTATTTTCGCAATTACCCGATCTATTATGCCGGCCCGGCCAAAACCCCCGCAGGCATGCCATCGGGCTCCTTCGGCCCCACCACCGCCGGCCGCATGGATAGTTATGTCGAACCCTTCCAGGCCCATGGCGGCTCGCTGGTGATGCTGGCCAAAGGCAACCGCTCGCCAGAGGTCACCGCTGCCTGCCAAAAACACGGCGGCTTCTATCTGGGCTCCGCCGGCGGACCCGCCGCCTTGCTCGCCCAAGATCACATCAAGAGCCAGGAAGTCGTCGCCTTCCCCGAACTCGGCATGGAAGCCGTCTGGAAAATCACCGTCGAGAATTTCCCCGCCTTCATCCTCGTCGATAACAAGGGCCATGATTTCTTCACCTCCCTGAGCCCCTGCCCGGCCTGCCATTGATCCTCGAAAGAAAACATCAACCACAGATTACACAGATTACACAGATTACACAGATTACACAGATTACACAGATTACACAGATTACACAGATTACACGGATGATGAATGAGTTATGTATTTCATTGTATTCACCTTTGGGATGAACCTAGTATTTGATAGATCAGGACTGTCTTATCCGTGTAATCCTCTTCAATCCGTGAAATCTGTGGTTAAAAAACGTTGTACTCCACCTTCCATCTGCCTTTTTAGCAGCAGAACCCGGTGGGCGGGTGTGGCACCTGGAGCAACTCGGGCTAAGGAGCCAGCACATTCTTGTGGTGGTAGCGGAAGGGTGGCCCATGGGTACGTGCCGAAGGCTCTGTTTCATGGCCGGTCCTTCCGCACAACGACAATAAAGTCGTCGCTCCATAACGGGCCGCAGCCGGGCAAGTTAGTCGGATGGGTAATCCGTGGTTTCCAATTAGCCATTCACTGATGCTCCAGATCATTCACCTCCCGAACTTCATCGATTACGCCGACGGCCTGCGCCTGCAAGAAAATGCCGTCGAGGCGCTGGTGAATGGCAGCGGCGGGGAATTGGTTTATTTGTTAGAGCACCGACCGGTGTTCACCATCGGCCGCCTCCGCGACCAATCCTCGCTGCGCGACGCAGCCAACCTCCCCCACCCGGTTCATGAAACAAACCGCGGTGGCCAAGCGACCTATCATGGACCGGGCCAGCTCGTCGGCTATCCGATTCTCGATCTAACGCCGCGCGGCCGCGACCTCCACGAGCATCTCCGCAACATCGAGGATGCCCTGATCCGCGCCTGCGCCACCTGCGGCGTGACCGCCGGTCGCCGGGAAAATCTAACTGGCGTATGGGTGGCCAACCGCAAACTCGCCTCGATCGGGGTGGGCCTGCGCAAATGGGTATCGATGCACGGGTTCGCCCTCAACGTCACCAATGCCTGCTTGCCGGCGTTTGTTGCCATCACCCCCTGCGGCCTGGACGGGGTGGCCATGACCAGTCTGGAAGCCGAGGCCGGTCACCCCATTGCCATGGCCGACGCCGTGGCGGCGGTTACCAGGGAACTGCGGCAGTTGTAGTCTGAGCTCCGAAAACCGAGGGTTGACAAAATTCGAGGTTAAATGAACCACGGATTACACGGATTTTACGGATTAAAACAGGAGTCGTCCAGAGCTTCTGCTGTGCTGATAATAGTGCCCTAATCCGAAACCAAAAAATCCGTAAAATCCGTGGTTTCATGATCAAGATTTCAAATTCGGAGTTCGGCCTGAACGCACTGAGAAGAAATTCATGAATATTTCAGTGCATTCAGTGGTCATCAGTACCTCAGTGGTAAGATTCGTCACGAGCCATCTCCACAATTCCCTTAGCTTGCCGCGCATGTCCTCCGCCGCCGCAGCAGGCCGGCAGCTAACAACAATCCTGCCAATGCACTGGTCGGCTCTGGCACGAAGGTGGCACCCGACTGCGGGGTCCACTGCAAGGTGTTAGTTTGCCAGGTGAACGCACCCTGGCCGGCCGGGGAAGCCGCAAAGTCGAATCCGCCATTGAAGATGCTGGCTAGGTTAGTGGTGGTACTTGCATAATTAAAAATGTTGGTCCAAGAATGAGTCTGGCTCCAGAACGCCTGGGTGTAGCCGGTGCCGTCGGTGACGATGCGGAAGATGGCAGCAGTTCCTCCCAGCGCTCCGCCGACGTTGATGGCATCATACCCCGCGCCGCGGGCCTGGGTCTGGGTGCGATCAATCTCCCACTCGAAGATCGAACCAGAGCCAAGGGTGAGTCCCTGAGTGAAGTTCTCCGTGCCGATACTGTTGCCTGGAGTCAAGATCGCGCCGGAGCTGATGGTGATATTTCCGCTCACCGTGCCGCTACCTGTGAGCTTGGTGCCGCTTCCGCCCACCGTCAAGCCACCCGCGATGCCGCTCGCATCCAACGTGGCCCCGGCTAACACATTGATGAGCGCACTGCTGCCAAGCGCAGCACTGGAGCCGAGCGCGAGCGTGCCCGCATGGATCGTGGTATTGCCGCTGTAGGTGTTAGTTCCGGCAAGGGTCACGATACCTCCGCCAACTTTTGTCAGATCGTGTGTGCCGGAGATACCGCCACTGAGGGTGATGTTGCCGCTGCCGCCGATGCTGCTGGCGCTGCCAAGGGTGACCGCTCCGCTCAGGCTCGCCGCTGTGCCGCTGGTGTTGACGAGCGAGCCGCCGCTGCTGATGCCCGTGCCATTGAGTGTCACGGCCTCGGCACCAATCGTCTGGCCATTCAAGTCCAACACCGCGCCGCTGTTGACCACGATGCCTGCCGCGGTGGACCCGAAGGCGCTGGCGCTGCCCGCTTTCAAAGTGCCGCTACTCACCGTTGTTAAGCCGGTGTAGGTATTGGTTCCGCTGAGGGTGGTGGCGCCAGCACCGGTCTTGATGACACTATGGGTCACACCGCTGCCTTTGTCGGCGAGCACGGAGCCGAGAGTGAACGCCTCGCCGCTCCCGGGCGAGAGGGTCACCAGGTTATGAGTGCCGTCAACCACGCTTTCCTGCACCCGGCCGACGACAATGTTCCCGCCGCTACCAGAGTTATCATAGGCCCAGTCCTTGACGACAGCTCCGCCGGTGTCGTTGGTGAAGAGTACCCGCATCCAGCCGTAATCCCCGTTGGCATTGAAGCCGATGTAGCCTTCCGTGCCCGCTGTGTAGGTGTTGCCCAAATGATCCTCCGAGCCGCCAGCCCCGGTGGAAAAATACAGCGCCCCGTTGCTGGAACTGATGCTGGTCCCCACCGATAGATTCAGAAGGGTATCTAACTGGTCGGTGCCGACCCGCGCTGGCTGAAACAGCGCGTCGTTGGCTACCCCCACCCCGCCAAAGAACGGATTGATAGTTCCGCCATTGACGCTCACCGTCACGCCGGTCCAGGTACCGGTGGGAATGGAGGCATTCTGGAGATTGCTGTAGATGATATCCGCCGAGGCTGACCCGATCAGGGCAAGGCTAACAAGTGCCGCGGAATTCCGATGTTTGGCTTTCATGATGTGTTGAATGGGAAAAAGTTTTGTTAGTTTAACTATCGGAATCAAGGTGTGATTGAAACTCCCAGGCGGAAGAACTGGGCCTTTTTAACCACCCCACCGGGGCGAATGAACAAGGGATAGCGCACACAGACCGCTTGCATCACATTCCCCGCATCAGTCGCCAACACGCTCGGCGTGGTCGCGCTATCCACCCACACCGCATTGTCAGCGCTGAATTGCACCGTGTAGGTCAACCCCAATGTCAAAAAATTCACCCGGCGACAAAACACTGCGCGGTAGTCCCACCCGGTCCCAGCAGCGAAATTGGCGGCATACGGTGGACCCGCCGAGGTGAGCACAGTGCCCGTATATGCGATGGTGGTGATCGCGCCACTGGTCGGATTGAGGCCGAAGGCGTACTCGATGAGATTGCTCATGCCGTCGCCATCCGGGTCGGCACCCGGCAGGGCGTTGGCACCCGTCAAGCTAGGGTAATTGGCGGTGATCCACGCCGCGTAAAACGCGTTGAGTATCGTGATGGAAGAACTGGATCCAGTCTTGCCGCCAGCCGAAGTGGCCGTGAGCGTGACGGCTTCGGGCACCGCATCCTTGGTGCTGATAGTGAAGGCACCGCTCGTTAGGACCTTGGTGTTATCTCCAAAGGTGCTGTCACCATTGCTGTCAAATTGCGCGCTGCCCGTGCCGGTCATCGTCACTACCGTCGTGCTGTCGGTGGTCACCGTGTTGTTGTTGGCATCCTTGGCGGTGACCGTAGCGCTGAATGCCGTGCCCGCAGTTTGCTGCGCCGCAGCACTCACGACGTAGGAGGCGATCGCGCCTGGGTTGATATTGAAGCTGGTCGTGCCGGTCTTGCCTGAGCTGGTGGCAGTGAATGTCAAGCTGCTGCCCACCGTCACCGGCATCACGCTCACCCCCGTCAACTGGCCGGCGGTAAACGTCGCCGAAGTCCCGCTGATGCCAGCAGTGCCAGTGTAGGTTACCGAGCTAACAAAACTAGTCACGGTATTGTTGTACGCATCCTGCGCCGTAAAAGTGAGGCCCGTGATGGCGGTGCCGGCCGTCTGCGGCGAGGCGATGGACGAGATTGCAAAATGATCCAGAGCGCCGGCGGCGAAGGTCACCGTCGCCGTTTGCGTAACCGTCACGCTGTCGCTGGTGTCCGTTGCTGTGAAGACATCGGCGGCGGCCGTTGTGGACTTCACCGTGAAGCTCGCCAGCCCTGAGGCATCAGTGGTGCCCTGGGTCGTCGTGATCGTCGGCGAACCCGCACCGGTAGTTTTTGTCAGAGTCACCGTCTTGCCCGCAACCGGGTTACTGTTAGAATCCTTCAAAGTCACGGTGATGGTGGACGTGGTCGTTCCATCGGCCGTCACCGAACTCAGCGAGGCCGCCACGGTGGATTGCGCCGCAGTCACGGCGCCGGCGGCGAAGGTCACCGTTGCTGTTTGCGTAACCGTCACGCTGTCGCTGGTGTCCGTGGCTGTGAAGACATCGGCGGCGGCCGTTGTGGACTTCACCGTGAAGGTCGCCAGCCCTGAGGCATCACTGGTGCCCTGGGTCATCGCAATCGTCGGCGAACCCGCACCGGAGGTTTTTGTCAGAGTCACCGTCTTGCCCGCAACCGGGTTACTGTTAGAATCCTTCAAAGTCACGGTGATGGTGGACGTGGTCGTTCCATCAGCCGTCACCGAACTCAGCGAAGCCGCCACCGTGGATTGCGCCGCAGTCACGGCACCGGCGGTGAAGGTCACCGTCGCTGTTTGCGTGAGGGTCACGCTGTCGCTGGTGTCCGTCGCCGTGAAGACATCGGCGGCGGCCGTTGTGGACTTCACCGTGAAGGTCGCCAGCCCTGAGGCATCACTGGTGCCTTGGGTCGTCGCAATCGTCGGCGAACCCGCACCGGAGGTTTTTGTCAGAGTCACCGTCTTGCCCGCAACCAGGTTGCTGTTAGAATCCTTCAAAGTCACGGTGATGGTGGACGTGGTCGCTCCATCAGCCGTCACCGAACTCAGCGAGGCCGCCACGGTGGATTGCGCCGCAGTCACGGCACCGGCGGTGTAAGTGACCACCGCAGAGCCCGGTGCTCCCACAGCGTCACCATTGATAGTAGCGCTCAGCGTCCCGCTGCCGGTGGCCGTTGGTGCGGTCAAGGTGGCCGTGTAGGTGCCGTTGCCATTGTCGGTGGTTGCCCCGACGCTGCCGCTGCCAGCAGATACGGCAATCGTGACCGCCTCGCCGCCCACGGTGAAGGCGTTGCCATAAGCATCGCACGCTTGGACGGTGATGACCTGGGTGCTGGTGCCGTTGGCCGTGAGCGAGGCGGTGGCTGGACTGATGGTGGATTCACCCGGCTCAACGCCGCCCAACATTTTGTAGGTCACCACCGCCGCAGCCCATGCTCGGCTTTGGTTTAAGGTGCCGTTACCTGCGTAGGCGGAGGCTGCAGTGACGATCTGATATTCAGGCAGAATCCGGATTCCCATCGAACTGGCAGTGCCGATACCGGTCAGAGCGGTGAAACCAGAGCCAGCCGTAAGCGCTGTCGCTGTGCCATTTATTTCCTCAACCCCAATGACACCCATCACCAATTCATCCGGCTGCGAGGTGATTGCCGTATTGCCGGACGATGGGGCGGTACTAGCACCTATGGCCGACGCTGTCTGATCGACGCGCGAGGCGACAACCAGCCCGTTGACCGAATAGGCGCTCACCGCTTTGCCCACAACCGCCGAGCCGAATGTGACGGTGATCAGATCGCCACTGAGCAAGGCGGTGGTCACCGGGGCGGAGAAAAGCAGTGTGCGCACACCTGTAGTGACGGAACCATTCGTCACATCCTTGTCCGAAGTGTAGGTATTTCCGCGCGCATCGCTCACCGCAACGCTGGTGCTGGACGGATCCATGGCTACCGCCACTATCACTGTGTTGCGCAGCGAGACACCTGCAGCGGGCGCGGCCACTGTGATGATTGTCCCGGACGTCGTGCTTGTATTCGTAGCGATAGCCGTGGGGGTAGCTATACCCGGAGCCCGGTAGCTCACCATGGCGGCTGCCCAACGGCCGGAAGCCCAACCGCTGCCACTTGCGCTATAGGCACCGGTGGCGCTGACAATCCGGTATTCCGGCAAAATTGCGATGGATGTGCCGGTGCTGCCGGTGTTAGCGGCAGCGCTTGTTAGCGCGGTGTATCCGGAGCCGACGGTCAAGGCTGTGGAGCTGTTCTCGATGCCGACGGCTCCGATCAACACTTCGTCCGCAAACAGGGTGGTGGCCGAACTCGTATTGCCAGAAGAAGCGGCACTGGTACTTCCACCCGTCGCTGTTTGATCAACCCGGGAAGCCGTGACAATGCCGCTGATATAACCAGCGCTCGCGGCCCGCGAGGTAACTGACGGGTGGGTGATGGTGATCGTATTGCCAGATACCAAAGCCTTGGTGACGTGAGCAGACAACACCACGGTACGCACTCCAGTGCCGGAGCCGGAAGACCCTTGCATGGTATCCACATCCGCAGTGTAACTATTGCCTTGGGTATCGCTCGCCGAAACCGTGCCGCTCAGCGGATCCATCGCAAAGCTCACAATCGCCGTGTTGCCGAGCGGCACGCCACCAGCGGGCACTGTGATGGCAAGCGTCGTTCCAGCGGTCGTACTGCTTGCCGTGGCAAGACTGGTAACGCCGAGTGTGTAGGTGACTACTGAGCTCGATGCCGCTACCGCCGTGCCAACGGCCGTGCCGCCCAAAGTGGCGGTGATGCTGCCCACGCCATGCGTTGTCGGCGAGGTGAGTGTCGTCGTGTAAGTGCCGTTGCCATTGTCGGTCGTGCTACTGAGGCTTCCCGGACCGACGATGGGAAAAACCACCGCATCGCCGCCGCTCGTTCGATTGTTATTATTGGTGTCACGCGCTTGCACGGTGATCACTTGGGTGCTCGTTCCGTTTGCCGTGAGCGACGCCGTGGCCGGACTCATGGTCGAGTGGCTGGCATCTGCGGCACCTGCAGAAAACACGATGTTGTCGCTGGTGACGGCCGGCAATCCCGTCATCCCTGCCGTCGCCGTTGCTGCCAACGTCAGCGTGTCCGACTTTGAATAGACCGGTGTCGAGATCGTGACGCTGTTACCGCTTGTCAGAATACTTCCGGTGAGAGTCCCGCTCAAAGTTCCGCCACCCGTCGCTTTGGTCAAAGCAATCGTGGTGGTGCTCGTAGGACTGGCCGGATTGCCGCCGGCATCCTGCGACTGCAGGGTGACGCTGAAGGCCGTTGCCGCCGTGCCGGTACTCGGCACGCTCGTATAGGCGAGCTTCGTCGCCGTGCCAGTGGTAATGTTGAACGGGCTACTAACCACCCCGCCCGCCGTCGTACTCACCGTGTTGCCGGTCGCCGTCAGCGTGTAGCCGCTACCGATCTTGTCGATGCTCAGCCCGCTCAAAGTTGCCACACCAGTGCTGGTGTTGACCGCCGCCGTTACCGTTCCACTGAGTGACCCGCTGCCAGCATGATTTTGGATAGCGAGGGTGACGTTCTGAGCTGTGCCTGTGACCGTGTTGCCGTAAGCATCGCGCAAGGTCACCGCTGGCTGGCTGGTCCACGCCGTCCCGCCCGTGCCGCCACCGGGTTGGATCGTGAACGCGAGTTGCGCAGCGGCCGCCACATTCACGGTCTCGGCTTGCGTCGCCGAGCTGAGCGGCGATGGCAAGGAGGTTGCGGCGGTGAGCGTCGCACTGGCAGCCAGCGTGTCCTTGTAGAGGAAACTAACGCTGCTAGAACCCACCGGAAGAGTGACGCTTGAGATCGTTGCCGCATTACCAGTATCGCGGAAAATGCCACCTGCGGAAGACGTTGCCAAAGTCACCGTTCGATCGCTCCCCGTCTGATAGATTGGATTGCCACTGGCATCCTGCATCTGCAGCGTCATCGTGCCTGAAATAACCCCAGCCGTGAGTGTTTGTGTTGTGGTGGTAAACGCCAGCTTGCTTGCCGCAGCAGCCACCACCGTCAGTGTGCCGGAATTGGCCGACAACGCCGGGCTCGTTAGAACCGCATGCAGCGTGGCAGCGCCCGTCAGATGGCCATTGAACGTCGTGCTCGCGCCACTGGTGGCTGCCAGATCGCTGTCTGCCACCCCGCCCGTCTTGCTCGTCAGCGACCAGGTCACGCTCGGGTTACCCACATTGCCATACGCATCGCGGCTAATGGCATAGGCCGCGAGCAAGTTGCCAGCCGTGATATTCTGTGTTCCCACGGCCGCACCACTCCCGTCGGCCGCGCTTTCCACCGTGAGGCCCGTGGCGCTGGCCGGAGCGACCGTCAGGCTGGAACTGGCCACACCGGTAAGCGAGCTATCCGTTGCTGTAATTGTAGTTGTAGCAGCCATCTTCAGCGTTGTGGCAAGGGTTGTCGTGGATTGGCCGGAGGTAAAAGAAACGGCGGTGGTGTACGTGGGAGCGCTGCTGGTTGGGCTATTGCCAGGCCCGCTGTATGTGATGGTCTTTGAGCCCGAATAGGTCGAGATGGTGTTGAAGTACTGGTCGGCTGCGGTGAGCTTCGCGATATTGAATGCAGTCCCGGCAACCTGGTTAGTTACCGTGCCCGAGTTGCCGACACCCGATGTGAATGTCTGGCCCGGCAAAGTGACTATCATCTTCGCCGCTGCCCCGACCGTTTCGGTCAAGGTGCCCCAGGTGCCACTGGGGTTTGGCCAGGAAGCAGTACCCGATTCCGTAATACTGCCGGTGGTGCCAGATGTAGTGCCAGTGGGCTTGACGCGCAGGCCACTGATGGTCAAAGCCGACTGCGACGAACCACCTGTGGTGACATTGAACGTCACCACTGTGGCTGTGCGACTGGTAAAACTAGCGGCACCTGTGCTTGAAAAGGCTGCTGACGGGGCGGCACCAGCCGTGTCCCACACAAATCCGTTAGGCACCGTGAGAATAATAGTCCCCGAGGAAATTTGAGCTTTTGGTCCGCCTACAGGTGTGATGACTGGTCCAGTGAGAGTGGTAGTGTAGGAACCTGAACCTTCCGTTGACTTGTCCGCAGATATGGCGGAACCGCCTGTAGCGGGTGAAATCGTTGTACTGTCAGCCGCCTTGGCCGCAACGCTCCAAGTGTACAAGCATGTTAGAAGCAGCAGCAAAGCACCAGCGCAGCGCAGGGCTTTGAGTGCAAGTTGGGCAAGGACGCGGGAGTGATGCATGAGTTGCATGTGGGTCGGGAGGTTCATGGGAAGAAACAGCACTAAATTGAAGAAAATCCTAAATGCTAAGTATTAAATTCTAAACAAAGAGGCAGAGGGTAAAAAATAAGTTATAAGTGTGAAATTCGAAATACAGAGGAAGAAGATGACGTGGAACGCGCTGGCATTATCTTGGTTTGGAATTTAAGCCATGGGTGAAAATCGCGCAAGACAAGTGCGCATTACGCCCGCATCGCATGATCGGGACAAGTTAATTTTAGTTATGCTTTGGTATAAGCACTTCCACCAAGTTATATGCTTATATACTTTGGTATAGAGGTCCGGCAATCATGCTTATATACTTTGGTATAATGGCCGGCGGGGCTTCTATCGATCACCGGATTAACCTGAAGATCGACCCCAAAGGTCGCAAAGAGACGCGGAGTGAGACAGGATTTTTCTCAATAACTCATCTTCCTTTGCGTCCCTCCGCGGCCTCCGCGACTCTGCGGTAAATCCCTCAACCCAAGGCTTACCGCAAAGGTCGCAAAGAGACGCGGAGTGAGACAGGATTTTTCTCAATAACTCATCTTCCTTTGCGTCCCTCCGCGGCCTCCGCGACTCTGCGGTAATCCCTCAACCCAAGGCTTACCGCAAAGGTCGCAAAGGGACGCAGTTCCGTTAGGACATTCTGATGTCCGATCGGACGCCGGAATGTCCTAACGGATCGATTGGTTCATTACCCGGGCAGTGGCTGCTGCTGGTCGAAACTTCGATGACTCTACGCAGTTAGCCATTGCAGCCTAGCAGCACGATCTGATGGAGGGTTTCGTCTAACTCGGGATCGCGGAAGCATGGGCCGTCCATCGGTCTGGCAGCTTGTCAAGATATAAATGGATGAATTTTTTCGGCAAGCTTTTCACTTGCCAGCGGCTGGTGGATGATGCAGAAAGCGGTCCGCCCGTTCGAGGTTGAGCGCCGCAGTGGTAGCGACCCGGCGCGGAGCCCCCATCCCCACACGCACGCCACAATGGAAAGCATCTCCTCACGCATCGCCAAGGTCAATCCGTCCCTCACGCTGGCCGTGACCAATCAGGCCAAGGCCATGATTGCCAAAGGCGAAGAAGTCTATGCACTCGCCGGCGGCGAACCGGAAGTTGACACACCTGACTTCATCAAGGCCGCCGCCATCCAAGCGATTAACGAAGGACGCACGAAATACACGCCCTCGGCCGGCATCCCCGAATTGCGCGAAGCCATCGCCGCAAAATTGCTCGCAGACAACCAACTTGAGTTTGACCCGAAGCAGATTTGCCTGACGGCCGGAGCTAAAATGGCCTGTTTCAATGCGATTTTGGCGGTGGTGGAAGAAGGCGACGAGGTGATCATTCCCTCGCCGTACTGGGTTTCCTATCCTGAAATGGTGCGCTTGGCAGGCGGCCAGCCGGTGATTGTCGAGACCCAGGAATCGACGGGCTGGAAGATGACGGCACAGCAATTTGAGGACGCGATGACCCCGGCGACCAAGATGGTCATTCTTAATTCACCGGGCAATCCGACCGGTGCCGTTTACACCGCACAGGAATTGCGCGAAATTGGCGACATTGCGGTGGGCGAGGACATCGTCATCCTCTCCGACGAGATTTACGAAAAACTCATCTACGGCGAGGCAAAACATGTATCCATCGCCAGCTTGAGCGATGCTATCCGCGACCTGACGATCACCGTGAACGGGTTTTCCAAGTGCTATTCGATGACCGGCTGGCGTCTGGGCTACACCGCGGCCCCCAAGGCGTTCGCCGATGCCATCGACAAGATTCAAAACCACACGGTTTCCAATGCGACGACTTTTGCGCAATACGGGGCGCTGGCGGCGTTGCAAGGCGAGCAGAGTTTCATTGAGGATTTGCGCGGCGAGTATGACGTGAAACGCCAATTCATGATGGCTCGGCTCAAGGCCATTCCCAACATCCGCGTCGTCGAACCCCAAGGCGCGTTCTACTTCTTCGTCTATACCGGCAACACCGGCCTCAAATCCCTCAACCTCTGCGACAAATTGCTGTCGCGTTACAAAGTGGCCGCCGTGCCAGGCATCGCCTTCGGCTATGACGAAGGCATCCGCCTGAGCTATTGCACCACCCTCGATGTGCTCAACGAAGGCCTTAGCCGCTTCGAGCAATTCTGCCGCGAACATTGACCTCGCTAGAGGTAGGAACGGGGCCTTAGCCCCGCTCCCCCCTTCGAACCGGACGGGCGAATCTCCCGCATGCGGCTCTCTAGACAGTGGTTTACTCCATTGCGGAGACTGATATTTTCATGTATGTGGGTATGGACTGGCGCGGGCAGCCTGACCGCCACCTGTCACTTCCAAGCTAAGTCGGGAGGTTCATGGCATGGCACGTCTTCCTCCAGTCTTGTGTCTTCTGTCTTGTCCTCTTCTGTCTTTATCTGGGCATCGGAAAAGCGCGATTGAAGGCGAACACCTGCTCGCGGATAGATGTTAGGTTGGCTGCATCTTCCGGTGCGAGGAGCACTTGATGGATAAAATCGGCGACTCGTTCGACGTCCGCCTCGCGCATGCCGCGGGTGGTGACAGCGGGGGTACCGATGCGGATGCCGCTGGGTTTCATCGGCGAACCGGTGTCGAAGGGGATGGAGTTTTTATTCACCGTGATACCGGCCAAATCCAGGGCGTGGGAGGCGAGGGTGCCGTTGAGACCCATGCTGCGCAGATCCACGAGCATGAGGTGGTTGTCGGTGCCCCCGGAAACAATCCGGTAGCCGTGCTGCGTGAGGCGTGCGGCGATGGCTTGGGCGTTGCGAACGACTTGTTGCTGGTAGGTTTTGAATTCTGGCAGCAGCGCCTCGGTGAAGCACACGGCTTTGCCGGCGATGGCATGCATCAGCGGCCCACCCTGAATCCCGGGAAACACCTGCGAGTCGATGCGTTTGGCAAATTCTTCCTTACACAAAATGATCCCGCCGCGCGGACCGCGCAGCGATTTGTGGGTGGTGGAAGTGACAAAATCCGCGTGCGGTACCGGGCTGGGATGGACGCCGGCGGCCACCAGTCCAGCGATATGGGCCATATCGACGAACAAATAGGCCCCGATCTCGCGAGCCAGCCGCCCCATGCGTTCGAAGTCGATGACGCGCGAGTAGGCCGAGGCGCCCACCGTGATGAGCGCGGGTTTGAGGGCGCGGGCGGTGGCTTCCAACTCCGCGTAGTTGATGCGCTCATCTTCAGGGCTCACCCCGTAATGAGTCACCGCATAAAAACGCCCGGAAAAATTCGCCTTATGGCCGTGGGTGAGATGGCCGCCATGCGCCAGATCCATGGTTAGAATCTTATCGCCAGGTTGCAAAACGGAAAAATACACGGCGGTGTTGGCCTGCGAGCCGGAGTGAGGTTGCACGTTCGCGTGCTCGGCACCGAAAATCGCCTTGGCGCGGTCGATGGCCAGTTGCTCGATCACATCCACATTCTCGCAGCCGCCATACCAACGGCGGCCGGGGTAGCCCTCGGCATATTTGTTAGTGAGGACCGACCCCTGGGCTTCCATCACTGCCGGCGAGGCAAAATTTTCCGAGGCGATCAATTCGATGTTGTTGCGCTGGCGGTGGGCCTCGGCAGCGATGGCCGCCGCTACGGGCGGATCGACCTGAGCGATGCGGCTGCCGGACGCCTTGCAGAGGCGCTGGATATGGCGGCCGCCAGCGAATTCGCTCGCTAGGAACGCCTCGACGATGGCGATGGCGCTGGCATGATCGGTGAATTTGCCGGCGAGGCACAGGACGTTGGCATCGTTGTGCTGACGGATCGTGACGGCCTCCTCGGTCGAGCGGGCAGCGGCGGCACGCACGTCGCGATGGCGGTTAGCGGCGATGCACATGCCCGCGGCGGTGGTGCAGGCGAGAATGCCGAAATCGCAGCTGCCATCGGCCACCGCGCGTGCAACGAGATTGGCGTAATCGGCGTAATCGACGGCCTCATGGTCGTGCGAGCCAAAGTCTTGGAGGTGGTAACCAGCCGCGGCGAGGTGCGCAGCAACGGCGGTTTTGAGGTCGACGGCACCGTGATCGGCGCCTAGGGCAATGCGGATGGGAGGTTGGCTCATAGGGCGGCGGCAGGTATTCAAACCGCTTCGCAGCCACTTGGGAATCGCAAATTCAAGGAATCGTTGAATCCATGGCCGCGCCCCTCACATCCTGGATGACGAGTTGCAGGGTGGTGCGCCCGCGGAACGTGTTGCGATCGATTGAAAACGCGATATCCCACGGTGGGTCGGGCAAGGGACTTTCCCCCCCACCGAAGAACACCGCGTCCTGTTCGTGCAGCCCCTGGCGCAGGGTCAGCCGCAGATGATGGTTTTTCATGTGCAGCGGCCGCCGACTCAATTCCACCTTGCGGCTGACAAAAATCGGCTGCGGGTTGCCATTGCCGAAGGGTTGGAGCAATTCATAACTCGCCAAAAATTCCAGCGATAGTTGCTCAAAGTCAATTTCCGCATCGAAGTGGAGCGTCGGTTGGCGTTGCTCCTCGCTGGTAGTGGCTAGCACGTACTCGGCGAAATGCTCGCGAAAACTGTCGATTTTCCCCTCATGAATCGACAGGCCAGCGGCCATCGCGTGACCGCCGCCCGCCTCCAAGTCGTCACTGCAGGCACGGATCGCCTCCACCAAGGAAACCCCCTCGATGCTGCGCCCCGACCCTTTGCCAATGCCATCTGCGTCGATCGCCACGACAAAGGTCGGCTTGTGGTATTGGCGCATCAAGCGCGAGGCGACGATGCCCACCACCCCGTGATGCCATTGCCGCGAACCCAGCACAATGACGGGATCGAGCGAGGGATCAAAACCCGTTAGAAGGTCGCTCGCCTGCTGACGGATAAGCCCCTCATGTTGCTGGCGCTCGCGGTTGTAGACGTCCAATTGTTGTGCCAGCGCCAGCGCCTCGGTGGCGCTGTCGGTCAGGAGAGTGGCCAGTGCCACCTCGGGCACATCCATCCGGCCCGCCGCATTGAGGCGCGGGCCAATCCGGAACCCAACGTCCATGGCGGTGGCTTCACCATGAATGCCGGTGACTTCTTTGAGCGCGCGCAGGCCGGGGTTGAGGGTGTGGGACAATTGTTTGAGGCCGTGGCGCACCATCAGCCGGTTTTCACCGATCATCGGCACAATATCGGAGATGGTGGCCACCGCCACCAGATCCATGAGTTGTCTCAGATCGAGATCGACCGCCCGCGTCTTGAGCAAGGCATGCCCCAACTTGAAGGTGACGCCGGCGGCGCACAGGTAGGTAAATGTCTTGCCGCATTTCGGATTGACCAGCGCGCAACAATCCGGCCGTCCGGCGGCACTCGGTTCGTGGTGATCGACGATGAGCACGTCAATGCCTGCGGCCCTCAGGCTGGCCACCTCGCTCAGCGATGCGGTGCCGCAATCCACCGCGATGAGCAGGTCCGGTTTGCAGCCTTCCGCCATGCAGCGGGTCAGCGCCGCCTCGCTCAGGCCGTAGCCTTCCGCTCCACGTTGGGGGATGAAATAGCGCGCCTCCAGCCCGTACGCATGCAAAATCCGCCGCATCAGCGTGATCGACGTCACTCCGTCCACGTCGTAGTCACCATAAATGCACACGGCTTCCTTGCGATCGGCCGCCAGCAGGATTCGCTCCACCGCCAGGTGCATGTCGGGCAACAAGAATGGATCAGCCAAATCGCGCAATTTCGGTTGCAGGTATGCCTCCATTCCCACGCCCTCGGGCAGTCCCCGCTGGCGGATCAGATGCTCCAATATCGGCGGAAAGCCGCTGGCCGAACCCATTTCATGATTTTGAAAGGGTTCGCCGCGGGGAATCCAACGTAAGGGCAATGCTCGCATGTGCTGACCCCAGCATGCCTTGCCTAAGCCATTCATACAAGACCGGAAATCCGCCATTTCCGCCCCGCCGGCCCGGCGCGTTGTGGAGCGACGACTTTACTGTCGTTGTGCGGAAGGAGCGGCCATGAAACAGAGCCTTAGGCACGTACCCATGGGCCGCCCTTCCGCGACCACCACAAAAATGTGGTGGCTCCTTAGACGCGCATGCCCGCCAAACCCGGTGCCAGCTGTCAGCCCGCCTGATACAAACGGCGACTCACAATCCACTCGGCGACCGCCGGGGCCAGCCAGGGATGTGCCGAGCGGCCTTGCGCGATGGCCTCGCGGATGGCACAGGCTGCTGCCGGATGATTGCCGGCCAGCGCATGCATCACGTAGCCCGCGCGGGGCTGCGGCACATCCCCGCGGCCAAACACGATGAACTCCACACACGCCGCCAAGCGCTGCGGATACCGCCATTGCGGCAACGCGTCCCATTGGTCGCCACCCATCATCCAGAACAGGCGCGCGCCGGGAAACCTGTCCCGCATCGCCTCCGCCGTCGCGTAGGAAAACGAGGGTTCTTCGCTCCGCAACTCGCAGTCATCCACTACCCCCCACGCCAAGTCCGCCGTGGCCCGCCGCAACATCTCCATGCGGTCATCCCCCCCCGCCGGCGCTTGCCCCGCCTTATGCGGCGAAATCCGGCAAGGCACAAACCGCAACTCGTCCAAGCCCAGCGCCTGCTGCGCCAGCCCCGCCAAGTGCACATGCCCGAGATGGACCGGATCAAAGGTGCCGCCAAACACCGCGATCTTCCGAGCTTTCCGCAGGTCGGCTGCTCCTACGTCGAAGGCCGCGCCCTGAGCACTCGTCCCGGTTTCCGGAGTAACAGCCACGCCGCCACTGGCTTCGGCTAGGGGAATTTCGGCGCTAAAACTCACGGCCCGAGCATATCTCGAAACCCGCCCGCTGGAAATAGCTATGTTTCTCAGTGCCCGCAGAAGACGCAAGACTGCGAGACTCAAGACAGGATAAGAGAGCTCAGTGCTTCTACATCCGCTCCGCCCTTGCCTCTTGGATCTTGCCGTCTTGGGTCTTCTCCTCACCCATGATTTCATGCTGAGCAAGAAAACCCCGCAAATCCCCTCCTGTCCAAGGTGGGCCCGCAGGGATTTGAACCCTGGACCAAGGGATTATGAGTCCCCTGCTCTAACCGCTGAGCTACAGGCCCTGTAAGGATTCCAGAGATTTTTCTTGCCTCGTGCATACCGAAAGTGCATACCAGCGGTGCAACACCTCGCATCGCCATGCAAAGCACCGCACAATTCAGCAAGTCCAAGGTTCAATGTCTTCTCCGTCATCGGGGCGGCAATTACTACGCTAGCGCCAAAGTCGGCGGCAAGCTTATTCGCCGCAGTCTCGACACCGACGACTACAACGTGGCCAAGCTCCGGCTGCCGCCCGTCCTCGCCGAACTCCGGGGCGCGAAGAACCGGGCAGAAGCTGGAAGTCTTGGCGCTGCGGTCAAGGCCGAGGCACACCGCGAAGATC
The DNA here is from genome assembly GCA_008932955.1 of Verrucomicrobiota bacterium. Taxonomy (GTDB): domain Bacteria; phylum Verrucomicrobiota; class Verrucomicrobiia; order Verrucomicrobiales; family Akkermansiaceae; genus Luteolibacter. The sequence goes on along the minus strand of WBXE01000007.1, from coordinate 1,083 downwards.
CGGCCATCAAGCCGACCACCCGGCACTACTACCAACAGGTCGCCGTCTCCCTCGCCAAAATCTCCGCCAAGCTCCCGGTGGATCCGCTTGGTTTGTCGATCACCCGCGTCACGCTGGCAGAGCTGAGGGCGCTTATGGACAAGTACGCCGCCGCTACATCCCCCACCCGCTACAACGGCTGCTTGGCGCTGCTGCGCCGCACCTACGCCCGCGCCATGGAGTCCGGCCATGTCGGCAGCAACCTACCGGCGGCACTGAAGCGGGTACGGCCTTTGAAAATGAAACACGACCTGCCGACGGCGGAGTCGTTCGCCAAGATCGTGGCCGACATCTTGGCGCAAAGGAAGTCCCACAGCAAAGCCACAGCCATGGCGGTGGAGTTGCTGGCCTATACCGGATTGCGAATTTCTGAGGCCCAGTCTCTCCAGTGGCGCGACATCAAGGCCGACCACCTCGTCGTGCGCACCGCCAAGAATGACGACCTGCGGCAGGTCCCGCTCATCCCTGCCGCGCTGGAACTGCTCACCCGCCTGCGGGCCGCTGGGGTGCCCACAGGGGCCGACGATCCCGTCATGCTCATCAAGTCACCTCGCATCGCGCTTGACGGCTCATGCGAGCGACTAGGCATCGACCACATGCGCGTGCACGACCTCCGCCATCTATTCGCGACCCGCTGCATTGAAAGCGGCGTTGACCTGCCAACGCTCGCCACATGGCTAGGCCACAAGGACGGTGGAGTCCTCGCTGCCCAAGTCTATGGGCATCTTTGCAGGAAGCACTCCACCGCCATGGCAGGGAGGGTGAAAGCGTGAAACCTTGTCTCTATTCGACAGGAATCAAGAGCGGAGAAAATCACGCCGCTCTGGTGGACATGGATTCGGTGTTCACGTTCAAGGACGAGGCTGGAAAAATACGGACACATTTCGGCGCTGCCATCAATATCCACCGATTCCGCGTCGGCGATTTTTCCTTAGATGACAGCAAGACGATCGTCTACCCCGTCCCCTGCGTCTGGCAGCTCCATAAGGAAATGAAGATCGTGGGGCTTGAGGCGCGGGGAATTAGGCCCGACGCCGCAGTCGT
>WBXE01000006.1 GCA_008932955.1 Verrucomicrobiota bacterium | reverse complement strand
GAACAGAAGGAAACGAAGGCAACAAAGAATCCTCTCCCTTCGTTTCCTTTGTTACCTTCTGTAGAAAACCAATCTTTAGGGTGAGCCGAGGAGTAGATAGATTGAGGTCTTATTTTCCGTGTAGTCGTTCGACTGAGCGCACGCCGAAGTCCTCTTCAATCCGTGGCATTTGCCTGATTATTTGAAAAGCCGTCAGTCAGGCTATCTCGCTGCGCTCGGTTGTGGTAAAAACCGGCGACGCCACCATTTTCATTGTCCTTTCTAGCACAAGCCCCCCAAAAAAAAGACATGCTGAACCATCTCGATGCGAACACCCGACGGGCCTTGCTGTGGATTATTGGTGCCTGCTTTATCGCGCATATCTGGTGCTTGGGGTCGCAGTTCTATTTGGATGACATGGCGCAAATCCGTGACAACGAGCACGTGCGGAACCTGAGTTTTTGGCAAACCCGGGTGGATGCCTGGACCTACCTTTGGTATGGGCTACAGGCGAAGCTCTGGGGCTTGTCACCGGTGGGGTTTCATGCGGTCAACTGGCTGTTACACACGGCGAGTGCCTGCGTGTTATATGTTTCCGGGCGCGACTATCTGCGCGGACGTGCCGCAGAAGATGTAGCCTGGTTTGGGGCGCTGTTGTTTGCGGTGCATCCGCTGGCCAGTGAGATTCCCAATTATGCCCGCACCCAAGACCTTGCCTGGGTCACGTTGTTGTCGCTGCTGGCCGCTTGGTGCTTGTTCCGGGCGCTGCATGGCGGCACCTGGAAAAGTCTGCTAGGCTGCTTGCTGTGCATTGTCGGCGCGAGTTTTTCCAAAGGGCCAGGCTGCCTGCATGCCACCCTTATGACCTCGGTCATCGGGCTGGCATTCCTCAAGCCGGAGCATTGGCGGATAGTCCGGAAAAATGCCTGGCTTGGCTGCTTGGTAGCGCTGCTAGGCTTGCTCGTGTTGTGGCAAACGGGCCTACTGGGTCAGCTTGCCCAGTGGTCGGAGCCGCGGGTGATTGGGCATGCCTACACGATTTGCCGGGTATTTTGGGAGTTTGGATGGCGGAGTGTTTTACCTATCCAGCTGAGTGCGGACCATCACATCGCGGAAACCCTGGTGCCGCGGGGCATTTACTTGGGCATTGCCGACACCACCGCGTTGTGGGCTGCGGCCGGCGTGCTGGTGTTCACCCTGGCGACACTGGTGCTCGCTTGGCGCAAGACCACCCGCATCATCGGCGTGTGTTTTTTCCTCTACGTCGCCACGATGCTGATGCGCATGCTCTATCTAATCCCTGAGTTCATGCCCGAGTACCGTATCTATCCGGGCCTGCCATGGTTTTGCCTGGGCAGCGCGATTCTGCTGGCGGGAGCGTGGCGAGGCATCTGCCGGCGTTCGCCGCGCATTCCCGCAGCGTTGCTGATTGGGGTGTTGGCTAGCATGTCAGCCCAGCGGGCATTTCTATATCATGACCTCAACGACTTGATGGCAGACGTGCTCAGGCAGTATCCGAGCCAAGCCCGTGCCATCTGGATTCTCCAGCGCAATGACTTTGAGGCCGGCCGCTGGCAGCAAGTGATCACTCGCCATCAGCAGCAACTGCCGCTGGCGAAGCGCGAGTTTCTGCGGGAAAACCGCCGCCTCGCACCACGCCGCGAATTGCCTAGCGGGCATTTTGCTCTAACAGAAGTTGGCTGCGGCGGACTGTATGCCCAAGCCATTGCCAAACAAATTTCACCGGCTGCCGGGTTGCGGGAAATCAATAGCTTGGAAGCCTATATGCATGCGCTGCGCATTGATTTGAAAGCCAACGCCATCCACTGGAGCATTTTTCATCATGCCAAAGGCATGGTGCTGGAAACGGCCGGCAACTATCCGGCCGCCATTGAATTCTTGGCCATGGACGGGACGCCCAGCGCCGATCGCAAGACCGACTTGGAGCGAGTAGAGGCGAAGCTCAGGACCTGCCGCCAAGGCGATGATTGAGAGCGACGGAGCGCCGCAAGGCGCGCATCACGTCGATGAGGCCGCGGTGGGACTTGACGACCTCGGCACAATTTCTATCGGTGAACGAGTGGCGGCTGACGTAGCGGCCGATTTCGGCTTGGAGTTGGCCGATGCGGGCTTGGGTCAGCGTGAGTTCGGAACGCAGCATCGAGACATCACGATTGGCCTCGCCGATGACTTTGAAAATTTTGGAGGCTTGGGAGCGGCGCTCGCTTTTGAATGCTTCGATATCGAGGTCGATTTGATCGAATTGTTTTTCGCCCTTGCTGATTTTTTCGCCGACCAGGCGGCGCTCCTCCTTGAGAGCGATAAACTGCGTGCTGAGTTCGGCTAGGCGTTGCTTGACCGCTTCAATTTGCACGCTGCGTTTCGCCGATGGTTCCAGCTCGTTGGTGAGCACTTCGATTTTAATTTTGAGTCCGTCGTGGACGCGGCGGATATCGCTGGCTCTGGTGACGATTAGATCGCGCTCGCGGGTGAGGTCTTCGAGGCCGGCGATAATAGCGATGCGCTCGTCGTAAAGTTTTGTCTGATTGGTGGGCGAGGCATTGAGCAGGTCGGAGCGTTCTTGGTGGATGGCATCGAGGCGCCTTTCGCATGCGTCGAGTTCGATCTGCATGCTATCGCAGTCTTTGATGAGCTTGCGCAAGTTCCAGTATTCGACGGAGATGCGCTCGACGGAATCGGCCTTCTCCCAGACTTCCCTGCCCAGATAGGCTTCAGCTTCGCGCAGCAGGTGCATTTCACTGGCAGCGTCACCCATGCGCTGGTTGCGCCGGAAGATTCCGAAGGCTTGGGCAAAGCGAGCGATGAAGTAGCGGGTGGAGGTCATGGCGAGGTGGCCCGGTCGGCGGCAAATTCTAGCGGGTAATGCTGCGCTGAAGGCTGGCGACTACCGAAAAATCTTCCAGAGTGGTGATGTTGCCGGTCACCTCACCTGTGCAAACAAGCTCTTTGAGGATGCGGCGCATGATTTTGCCAGAGCGGGTCTTGGGCAGAGCGGCGGCGAAATGAATGTCATCGGGTTTGGCGATGGCTCCGATCATCTGGCCGACGTGGTTGCGCAACTCTTGGCGGAGGGCTTCGGATTCTGCAAAATCCGACTTGAGGGTGACGAACACAGCGAGCGCTTGGCCTTTCATTTCGTCGGGACGGCCGACCGCGGCGGCTTCCGCGACGGCCGGGTGGGACACCAGCGCGCTTTCAATTTCGGCGGTGCCGAGACGGTGACCGGACACATTGAGCACATCGTCGAGCCGGCCGATGATCCAGAAATTCCCGTGTTCGTCACGCCGGGCACCGTCGCCCGTGGTGTAAAGCCCGGGGAAATCCGCCCAATAGGTTTTTTCAAAACGCTCCGGGTCATTGTAGATGGAGCGGGTCATCGCGGGCCATGGTTTGCGGATGACGAGGCGGCCGTCCTGGTTAGGGCCGCATTCATTGCCGCTGTCATCGAGGATGGCGGCGTCGATGCCGAAGAATGGCAGGGTGGCAGTACCGGGAATGCAGGGAGTCGCACCCGGCAATGGAGAGATGAGGATAGCGCCGGTTTCCGTCTGCCACCAGGTATCAACGATCGGGCATTTGCCGCCGCCGATGTGCTGGTGGTACCAGTTCCAAGCTTCCGGGTTGATCGGCTCGCCGACCGAGCCTAACAACCGCAGTGACGTCAGGTCATGGCCGGCGGGGAATTCATTACCGGCCTTGATGAAAGCGCGGATGGCGGTGGGTGCGGTGTAGAAGATGCTTACGCCGTAGGCTTGGATCATTTTCCAGAAGCGGCCGAAATCCGGGTGGTTAGGTGCGCCCTCATACATGACCTGGGTGGCGCCGTTGGCGAGCGGGCCGTACACGATATAAGAGTGGCCAGTGATCCAGCCGACGTCGGCGGTGCACCAGAAGACATCTTCTTCGCGCAGGTCGAAGATATATTTGCTAGTGGTGTAGGTGCCGGTGAGGTAACCGCCGGAGGTGTGGAGGATCCCCTTGGGTTTGCCGGTCGAGCCGGAGGTGTAAAGAATGAAGAGCGGGTGCTCGGAATCAAACGCCTTGGCCGTGTGCTTCGCGGGAACCTTGGCAATTTCCTCATGCCACCACACGTCGGTTTCCGGGTTCATCGTCACCTCGTTGCCGCAGCGTTGCAAGACGATGACCCGCTTGATTTTACGGTACTTGGCCACCGCTTCATCGACCGCGGGCTTGAGAGCGACGACCTTGCCGCGACGCCATCCGCCATCGGCAGTGAGGACGGCCACCGCCCCGGAATCTTCCAAGCGGTCGTAAATAGCCTCACTGGAAAATCCGCCAAAGACGACCGAATGGACCGCACCAATGCGGGCGCAAGCCAGCATGGCGACGACCGCCTCGGGCACCATTGGCATGTAGATGATAACGCGCTCGCCCGGCTTGATGCCGTTGGCCTCGAGCACGTTGGCGAAGCGGCAGACGTCCCTGTAGAGCTGGCCGTAGGTGATAACGCGTTGGTCGCCGGGCTCGCCCTCCCAAATGATGGCGGCCTTATTTTTGCGGGGGCCGGCGGCGTGACGGTCGACGCAATTTTCGCAGACATTGAGTTTGCCGCCCTCGAACCACTTGGCGAAGGGCATTTGCCAATCGAGCACCTTGGACCACGGTTTTTGCCAGAGGAGTTCCTTGGCCTCGGCGGCCCAGAATGCTTCGGGGTCGGCGATGGATTGCTCATAGAGCGTGCGATAGGCCTCGAGCGACGGGATGCGTGCCTTGGCGGAAAACTCAGCTGGCGGCAAGTAAACGGAGGTGGCTGCGGTGGAGGAAACTTGTTGGGGCGTTTGGGAGTGGCTCATGGGGGTTTCTAAAAGAGACTGGGGTTGGAAAGCGCGAGTCTAATGGATGCGGACCACAACGCAAGCAGCCTAACGTGCTCAGCGGGCCTTTTTCCGGGTGGCCGGCGCAGTCGCTGCGCTGCTGCGCTTGGCCCGGGATCCGGGCAAGACGCCAGGACCGCTTTGCCGCGTGGCGCGGGCATCCTGGCCGACCTTTTTCCGCAGGGTCGGCGCGCCCACTGCTGCGCCGCGTTTGCTCCGAGAGCCAGGCGAGACGCCCGGCTCACTTTGCCGCGTGGCACGGCTAAGCTGCCCGCCCTTTTTCCGCAGCATTGAGGCGACTACGGCTGCGCCGCGTTTGCTCCGGGAGCCGGGCAAGATGCCCGGATCACTTTGCCGGGTGGCCCGGCTATCCTGCCCGCTGGCAGACTTACGTTCCTTGGGCGCGTCGCCTCGGCGGGGCGCGTGCGGCGGCGGCGTGGCGCGCTTCTTGGTCGCTGCGGCATCTTCCAAGAGCATGGCGACTTCCGCTGCGTTGAGCAAGGCCCAGTGGCCAGGTTCCAGATCGCCGAGCCACAATTGGCCGATGCGCACGCGCAGCAACTTGCTGACCGTGTAGCCCATGGTCTCGAACATCACACGGATCTGGCGTTTGGCGCCATGGTCGAGGACCACTTTGATGCGGCGGGCCGACAGGCGTTCGATCGCCTTGGCGCGCAACTTGCCGCCCTCGGTATACACACCTTCGAGAAATTGGTCGAGGTGGACATTTTCAAAGGACTGATTGGCGGTAACGAGGTACTCTTTTTCCACCGATTTGGACGGGTGCATCAGGCGTTGCGAGAGGTCGCCGTCATTGGTTAAAATGAGCAAGCCTTCCGAATCCCGGTCGAGCCGACCGACGTGGTGCAAGGCGTGGAGGGCGCCTGGCAACAGCGTGTAAATGGTGTCCCTCCCGAGTTCGTCTTCGCGCGAACACACGTAACCGCGCGGCTTGTGAAACGCCACAATCGTCACCTCGCGCGGCACCACCCGGCGGCCATCCACCTTGACGTGATCGCCGGCTTGGATGCGCGTAGCCAGCTTGCTGCATGAGCTGCCGTTGACCTCGACCCGGCCGGACTGAATCAAGGCGTCACAGGCGCGGCGCGAACCGACGGCACAAGATGCGAGGTATTTATTGAGGCGGGTACCGTCGTTCATAGGGGGGAGGCTTGGAATGCGAAAGGCGCGGAACCTGGCAGGATCCGCGCACTCAGCCATTGACAACCCGCAGGGGCTTTACGCCTCGTGTTTGGTCTTGGGCAGGCCCACTGGCGAGCGCCCGGCGGTCCATTCGCCACGCTCCTTGAGGAGTTTGACGCGCTCGAAGCGTTTGAGGACGGAGCGTTTGCCGCCGACGGTGGTACTGGATTTGAGACTGTTGTGCTTGGACATGGTAGGAGGAGGAATGAGTTGACGGGGCGCGCAGACTGATCTGCTCCGCCGCAGCTGGCAATGCCAAAATTGGAAAAAGTTTGGGATAAAGCTGCGGTGTGTGTTGCCAGCGGCGGGCATTTCGGCTAAACCCGTGCCGATGGGTCGCCTGATGTCACAGCTTGAATTCCGATGGCTCTCGTGGCTGCGCGTGCAGGCCTCGCCAGCCCCACCTGTGGAATCCCCAGACAAGGCCGATAAGACCGATAGCAAGCTGACATCCTGGTGCGTCGAGACTTGCAAATCGTTGAATTTAAATGAATTATCTCGTCGAGTTCGGGTCTCATGGAACCCCCGGATGCAGACGACCGCTGGCCGCGCGTGGTGGCCGGACCGCAGCATCGAACTCAATCCAAAACTCAAGCCTCTAGCTGCCGAAGAACTGTGGCGCACCCTCAAACACGAGCTCGCCCACCTCATTGCCTATGAGCGGGCTGGTCGGCGTTACACCGAGCCCCATGGCCCGGAATGGCAGGCTGCCTGCGCAGAATTGGGCATCCCAGGGGAGTCCGCGTATCACACACTGCCCTTCAAGCGCCGCCAGATGAAACGCAACTATACCTACGTCTGCCCGCATTGTTTGACCCTCTTGCAACGCGTCAAGCCGATCCGCCGGATGGTCGCCTGTTACGCCTGTTGCCGCAAATTCAACCACGGCGCATACCATGCCAGCTTCCGCCTAGTCGCCCAAAAACCGTGATCGGCGGATTTTTTGAGTCGACGCGGCGCGGCAATTAGGCTTTGGACAACGGGCATGCAAGGACGCGCTACATCCGTCGCCGCAATGACAGACCTCGGGCACGCCGCCGCAGGGGGCGTCCATGCCAACTCGGTCGTCGCCCTCGTCGGCGATCTAGGAGCCGGCAAAACCCATTGGACCAAGGGCATGGTGGCCGCCTTGGGCTGCCAACTCGATGTCACCAGCCCAACGTTTTCCCTCGTGCATGAATACCGTGGTGGACGTCTGGATGTGTTCCACTTCGATTTCTATCGACTGGAAAGTGCCGCCGATGTGCTGGCCTTGGGCTGGGACGAATACCTCGAAGCCGGCGGCCTGGTCATCGTCGAGTGGGCCGACAAATTTCCTGAATTGCTGCCGCCGGATGCCGTTTGGCTACATTTCAGCGTGGCAGCTGATGCGTCCCGCACGGTGGCGCGCCTAGCCTGAACCTCTGGCGTTGACAGACCGGCCACCTGGCCGGTGTTTCCGACCAGGCCTGCGTCGCTAGCGAACAAGTTTCCATTGCCGCACCCAGCCATCCGGTGCAAGCTCGCCCGCGACCCATGGAAGCCGCCAGCGATGCCTTTATCCGATTCTTGGCCACCGAGCGCGGGCTGTCCGATGCCTATCAGCTATCGGTGCGCCAGACGCTCGACGCACTGGCTGGCTGGCTGCGCCGGCAAAGCGGCGAACTGCGTGACATGGGGACAGACGAACTGGCGGGATTCTTGAGTATGCGCAAGCGTGACGGGCTCAACGCGGCCTCGTTGCGCATCACCACCGTGCATATGAAGGTATTTTTTCGCTGGCTGGTGGCGCAGGGGTATTTGGAAATGGATCCGGCGGAACCGCTGCTAGCGCCGCGCCCAGATCAGACCTTGCCACAAACCCTGCACGCCACAGAAATAACCACGTTGTTGGAATCCATCGACCCGGCACAACCTCTGGACAGTCGCGACCTGGCTATCCTGGAAGTGTTCTATGCCTCCGGCCTGCGCTTGTCAGAGCTATGCCAGGCTCGGCTCGAAATGATGGACCTCGATGAGGGCTTCCTGCGCGTCACCGGCAAGGGCAATAAAACGCGCATCGTACGCGTTGGCACCAAGGCCTGCGAGGCGCTCCAGGATTATTTGAAAAACGCTCGCCCGACGCTCGTCACCAAACGCAGCTCCTCGCATATCTTCCTGAGCGTGCGCGGCAGTGCCTTGTCGCCGGACCGCGTGCGCCAAATTGTCAAACGCCGCGCCGCACTGGCCGGTATCCCCCACAACGTCTATCCGCATCTGCTGCGCCACTCGTTCGCCACTCATCTATTGGAAGGCGGGGCCGACCTGCGAGTCATCCAGGAATTGTTGGGCCATGCCGACATCTCCACCACCCAGATTTACACCCACGTAGACCGCCAGCGGCTTAAGGCGGTGCACCGCCAATTCCATCCGCGCGCTTAGTGGCGGGACCGGCTTGTTGTTTGTGAGGAGCCACCACATTTTGTGGTGGTTGCCGCAGCGCTGCCCATGAATGAGTGCGGAAGGCTTGGTTCATGGCCGTGCCTTCCGCTCGACGACAGTAAGGTCGTCGCTCCCTAGTTACTCGTGCTGCCACGACAGCGCAAGCCCCCCCCGCAATGGCACTTTTTTGTGACGCAGGATTGCCATGACTGGAAAACCGGCTAGGATGCTGGCCGCTATGAGCCACCTTGCTGACCTGCTCGCATCCGCCCAATCCGCCGGCCGTCTTCTGCCGGTGGCTAAAGTCAATCTGGAGGCGCTGTTGGCCGGCTCCACCCATCCGATCACCGCCCGCGCGATCGAGCAACTGGCCACCAGCGGCGCTTGGGACGAACTCAACGACCGGTTTTTCAAAACCCTGGAGTTCGGCACCGGCGGCTTGCGCGGCCGCACCATCGGCCGGAAAGTCACTGCCGCCGAACAGGGTGCCGGCGGCCCCAACGACCGGCCCGAGTGGCCCTGCGTGGGCACCGCTACGATGAACTATTTCAACGTCAGCCGCGCGGTGCGTGGCTTGATCGCCTACGCCAAACGGCACGTCGGCGGCACTCGCAAGCCGCGCCTGGTGTTTGCGCACGACACGCGGCATTTCTCGCGTGAGTTCGCCGAATTCTGCGCCAACACCTGTGCCGAACTGGGCTGCGACGCCTATCTATTCGACGGCCCGCGCTCGACCCCGCAACTTTCCTTCGCCTTGCGCGAAATGCGGGCGGACGCCGGGGCCGTCATAACAGCCAGCCACAATCCACCGCACGACAACGGCTTCAAGGCGTATTTTGACGACGGCGCGCAAATCGTCGAGCCGCACGCTGCGATGATCATTGCGGAGGTCAACGCGCTGACTAGCGAGAGTTATGAGCCACTGCCAGAAGCTCAACGGGGCTCCGTCACGCTGTTAGGCAAGGAGATGGATACAGCCTACGTGGCATTGCTCAAGACCCTGCTGCTGCGGCCATCATTGTTAGGTGAAGTGCGCGCCCGCATCGTCTATACCAATCTCCATGGCACCGGCGGCCACATCATCGTGCCGATGTTGCGCGAATTTGGCTTCGAGGTGACCACGGTGGCCGCCCAGGACGAGCTGGACGGGCGCTTCCCAACCGTGGAATCGCCCAACCCGGAAAACGCCCCCGCCTTGCGCATGGCTATCGAATTGGCCGAGGCCAGCGGCGCGGAAATTGTCATCGGCACCGATCCGGATGCCGACCGCATGGGCGTGGCGGCCCGCGATGGAGCGGGCCGGATGATTTTACTAACTGGCAATCAGATCGGTTCGCTGATGGCATGGTATCGGCTCAAGACGTGTTTCGAGCTGGGTTGGCTAACGAATTCCAACCGCAGCCGCGCGGTATTGGTGAAGACGTTCGTGACCACCGAGTTGCAGCGGGCCATTGCCGAGGGCTTTGGCGTGGGACTGGTGGACACTCTAACTGGATTCAAGTATATTGCCGGCAAGTTGCGCAAATACGAGGACGCGATTCCGGCGGACAAGAAAGGCGATTACCGAGGCCTGAGTCAAGAGGCGACGCGGGCATTGCGGCTGGAGTACTCACGGTTCTTCGTGTTTGGCGGGGAAGAGAGTTATGGGTATCTGGGATCGGATGGCGTGCGCGATAAGGACGCCAACGGTTCAGCGCTGATGTTTGCCGAGGTGGCGGCTTATGCCATGTCCATCGGCAAGTCCCTGCCCCAACTCATCGATGAAATCTACACCCAATATGGCTTCCACCTCGAAACCGGCAAGTCGCTGGTGATGGAAGGCGCCGATGGCGCCGACCAAATCCAGGCCCTGGCCACTTCCTACGCGCAACACCCGCCCACCGTGGTGGATGGCGCGGCGGTGCTGCGCTTGCGCGATTTCGCTAAACAGGACCTGTTCGATCAGGAGGGCGATCCCCTGCCCAAGGAAAAAATGCTGTTTGTCGATTTGGCCGATGGCCGCAGCTTCGCGGTGCGGCCATCGGGCACCGAGCCAAAAATCAAGTACTATCTGTTTGGCAAGGCCAGCCCAGACGAGGATTTGGCCAGCGCCAAGGCCCGGGTCAGCAGTGGTCTAGCCGACTTGTGGCAGTGGATCGAACAAGATGCAGAGGCAAGACGCAGGAGCTGATGACGCATGAGAACCGGGAGGCGTTCCGTGACGCGTTGCTCGAGTGGTTTGCCAGGTGCGGCAAGGACTACCCGTGGCGGCGCACACGCGATGGTTATGCGGTGCTGGTGTCGGAGGTGATGCTGCAACAGACGCAGATTGCCACGGTGTTAGGAAAATCCTACTATAGCCGGTTTCTGGAGAGTTTTCCCGATGTCACAGCCTTGGCGGCGGCGGCTGATGCATCCTTGCTCAAGGCCTGGGAAGGACTGGGGTATTACCGCCGCGCTAGAATGCTGCGCGATACCGCCCGCGCCGTCATCGCCAAACACGCCGGGAAGTTTCCACACAATCCGCATGAATTGTTGGATCTGCCAGGCATCGGTCCCTACACGGCTAACGCGTTGCGAGCGTTTGCCTTCGACCTGCCGGGAGCGGTGGTGGACGGGAATGTGACGCGGGTGCTGGCACGCCTGATGGATTTCCGCGAGGCCGTGGACACCGCAGCGGGCCAACGCCAAATAGCCCAATGGGCGGAAATGTTGGAGGACAAGCAACAGCCGCGGGCTTACAACTCGGCCGTGATGGAACTCGGACAGACGCACTGCCGCCCGGGCCTGCCGGATTGCGCCAATTGCCCGGTGGCCCGCTTCTGCCGAGCGCCAACCCCTGCCCGCCTGCCACTTAAACGGCTGAAAACCGTCATCACTGCGGTGGACGAGCACGCCCTGTGGCTGCGCGACGCTGCCGGGCACCTGTTGTTGCATTGCGAGGAGGGTCGGCGCCGCACCGGGCTGTGGAAGTTGCCAACCCGCGCGGCTAGCGACATCGCCCATCTGCCGGTTGTGGCGGAACAGCCATATTCTATCACCCGCTACCGGGTGCGCCTGCGAGTGCATGCCGGCGCGGTAGACCACTTTCCACTCGCTCCGGGCGAGGCCTGGATGGCTCCAGCGGCACTCACCGACCTGCCCATGCCCTCACCCTTCCGCAAGGTACTGACAAAATTGTTGGGTGAATCGACAGATCGGATGTGACGCGGCGGCTAGATTGTGGTTTAGTAGTCGGCGATGACGCGCGCGGTGACATACAGCTTGGTTGTGCTGGCAGGATGGCTGGCCGCAGGCTGCATGCCGTGGGCACCGTCGCAGGCCACCCCGGATCGAGCCACGCGCCAAATTGTTGCCCAACGGGTCAGCGCGGTGGTGGTGACGCGGCGTGCCAGCATTGGGGATTGGAGCGGCGGGCGTTTCCCCAAAATGTATCAACACGAGGATGTGGATGGGGGGTCGGCCGCGCCGATCAGCGCCGACGGGTACTTTCTCACCGCCGACCATGTGCTCGAGCGGGTGCAGACGGGCGCTCACGCCTTTGTGATCTATCACCTCGATGGGAATCTCGTCACGGCTAGGGCCCGGGTCGTCTGGCGCTCAGCTAGCGCGGATGTGGCCTTGTTGCACGCGCCGCTCAAAACACCGTATTTCTACCAATGGACACAGCCCCAGCTCCGCTTGCCAGTCGGCACGCGGGTCATTCACGGCGGGATTGCCACTGGCTTGAAAGTTGGCAGTGGCAAGCTCTCGACCGCGCTATCCCCGGAGTACCTGTTCACCGGTGCCCGTAAATTTGAAATCGATATCCCGCTGCAACCCGGCGACAGCGGCGGACCGGTGGTCGATGCCCATGGCGACCTAGTGGGGATTAATTCGGCGGTGGAGTTTCTGGTGCCGATGGATACCGCGTTTTTCGTGGATTCGGAGGGAACCCGCCCTAACACCCGGATGATCGCCGAATTAATCAATCGCGATCGGGCGCGGAAAAGTCGTGCCAATCCACTCGTCGAGTGATACACTCCACGCCTCCGCTCAGCCGGCCATCCGGTCCGGCGAGCCCTTGGACGGGCGGCGGAGATCAAGCGCACGATGAAATGTACAAAGAAGAAGCGATGCTGGAAGTCTCTGATTTTGTTAGCTTGGGTGCTGGGGCTGCTCAGTGCTTGTCAGCCGGTATCCGATGCGTGGGTAACCGGCTGGACTGAGCGGGCGGCGCATGACCAAATCATGCTGGTGCGAGAAAATCCGCCATCACTAGGGCAGCAGCGCTTGCTCAGCCAGTCCGGCGTCTATCCGGATCTCGGAGTGTTTTTGCAGACCCGCGGAGCGCCGGATTTTCTTGCAGAAACGACCACCCACGACCGGCATTTCCTCATTCTCTACTACCTTGATGCGAAGCGCGCCTACGCCTGCCGTGCCAAGGCGGCGTCCACCCGCCAGATCGAGCTCACCGGTCCCTATCGCATCACCCGTCGCGAGGTCGGGCTGCTGCGCGAGTTCAAACAGCAAGCCGCCGAGCGCCTCACCGACCTTGGATCGTCGCACGCCACAACGGATACCGCCGCGCCCGGCAAGCATTCAAGCCGAACTCCGAAGTAGGATTCTAGGACGCCGGTCATCTCATCCTGGGCAAGCCCAAAGCCCGCGTCGGAGACAAAGACAGCCTCGGAGATAGAGACAGTGTCATCAGGCACCGCGCAAGAATATCTGTCGAATTGTAGCGGCGCGTCTATGACCGCAGCGGCTCTTGATCCGCCAATGAATCCGCCGCACGCCGACACTTGCCAGCAAGCTGGCTTGGCCTGGCGGCAGCAAGCTGCCGCACTCCAACCGTCATCTCATGCACATCGGCAATCACAGGCCGCCGCTACAATGGAACGCAGCTCACACATATCTAACCAAGAGATGCGGGCCTGGGTATTGTTACGCAGGGCGTGTGGCGATGAACTATGGGGTTGATGGGTATATGCTGTTAAATCCATGCTATAGCAAAAAGATCTTGATTGAATCGATGATTTTATCATATATCTCAACCTAATGCGGTTGGCTGTCATTTAGGGCAGTCGGGTGCCGCAGGATTGAGAGCCAGCCATCATTCCCATGCCATGAAAAAAACGCTTACCTGCGCTGCAATTGTTGTAGCATCTCTAGCAGCAACGACTATCACGTCCCGCGGTCACAATCTCGATACCCGCGCCACGGGCTTGAGCTTGGCACAGGACTTTGTGCAGACCATGTCCAACCGGGCTGCCGCCAGCCAACCCCTGGTGCAAGTAAATGACACGTTTTGGATTGTCATGAAAACCACGCCCGGGCCGGGGACCAGCACCGGGGTAGGCGGCTATCAGACATTTTATGTCCCGCAGGGCATGCAGGTGGTGGATGTGGCATACATCCAGCCCACATCCAGCGATCCGCGCGGCTTCGTGCCAGTACCCATGAAAGGCCAGTCGCCCATCGCACTTGGCGATGGTTCGTGCGGGGCGAAGAATGCGGTGGGCCTCAACCCCGCTGGCGCCCCAGTGGTGCTCGGACCTAACATTAATGGCGTCAGCGAACCCTGCGTCACCGCTTCCGGCCTGGCGCGCGGCACCATCGCCGGGGTCTATGCCGACACCGGTATTTTTTACTCCACCGATGCGCGAACCGCGTTCAATAGTTATGGCGCGGCAGCGTCTGGAGGCGCGGCGCCTATGATCAACAACGACGGACGAACGGTCGGCGAATGGGATGCGGCGAGCGTCGCCGGTTCGGATATTCTGGGAGTCATGACGTTATGGGATGCCGATCAGTTGCGGGCGTTTGGCCGCAAGGACGTGCCTGCCATTATAGACCCGCTTGACGAACGCGGCAACGCCCCGTGGGGGATGGCCTGTGCCGTGGCCGGCCCGCAAAGCGGCTACGCATGGTCGTTCAATTACACCAAGTATCTAGCGAATGGCGGCAGCGCCACTGCCATTCCATCGGCGATCGAGGTGGGTCCGTGGAATCGAGTTAAGTATCCAGGAAGCCAAGTTAGCAAGGACAAGGCGGGGCTGATTAGCACCGCGATTGGCTACGTTGGAATCGATGCCAGCAATCTTGGGACCAGCAGCACGGCGATCCCATCGACGGCCACCGCCGTGAGATTTGCCATCGGGCAACTGGAACTGGGCCGCTCCGAGTATTCCGCGGTAAAAGTCAAAGTTCTCAATCCGACGTCTTTCGTTAGCAGCCATATCTATGCCGATGCTTTCGGCGGCGATGCCGGAGGCACCTCCAATGGCAAGGACCACATCTGGCGCTATTTTGACCCGACGGTGGTATCGCTGCAACCGACTACGTTGCTGCAAAAGGTGGCGAGCCAGGCGCGCATCGCCCCTGGTGGCAGCACCTCTTTTGCCATCACGTTTGCCAATCTGGGACTGGTGAGTTTGCCTAACATTGTTCTTACTGATGTGTTGCCTGCAGGGTTATCTTATGTGAGCGCGGTGCCCGCGCCGAATAGTGTTGCCGGCAGTACGCTGAGTTGGAGCGTTGGCAGCATCTTGCCCAACCAGTTGGTCAATCTCACGATCTACGTCAAAGCCACCGCCGTCGGCACGCTGCTTAATACCACCACAGCCACCAGCAACGGCCAAGTGCTGGCCAATGCCTATGATACAGTGGACGTCGGGTTTTTTTCATTGCTTAGCGAGACGAAGACGGTCACCCCTTCGGCGGTCTCCGCAGGACAAAACGTCACTTATACCATTGCGATAAACAACGATGGCACTGGTCCCTGTGGTGTACCACTGGTGGTCAGCGACTTTTTACCCGCCGGGTTTAGTTACGCAAGTTTCCTCAGCGCGACCATCAACGGGGCCAGCGTCAGTCCGACAATCACCTCGACCTATCCCAACGCGCCGGTGTTCACGCTGGGTGAGTCGATCCAGGCCGGCAAAACGGCTGTGATCAAATTCGTGGCCAGCGTTGGCAGCTCGGTTCCCGCGGGCACCTACTACAACGGAGTGGATCTGGCATTTGAGGGCAAGAAAATGGGTCCGCATCCGGAAGCGCCCGTCACGGTGGGTGGCGGTCAAATAGGCGACACCGTATATACCGACACCAATGGCAATGGGACGCAGGACGGCGGCGAGCCCGGCATAGCAGGTATCACCGTGACGCTCTACAACGATGTGAATAACAGCGGAATATGGAACACTGGCGATACTCTGGTGGGAACTAAAATCACTGATGCCAACGGCAACTATCTATTCATCGGCTTGCCGACGGGAAATTATATCGCTAAAATCCTCACGCCTCCCGTCGGTACCAACACCGGCAATCCGCCGGGTGGCTCGACCAACCCGATCAATGAAGGGGCTGTGGCACTCCCGCTCAACGGCTCGCTACTCAACGTCGATTTCGGCTACCAACAATCTGCCACCACTGGCTCGATCGGCGATAGGGTTTTCTATGACGCGGACGCCGACGGGATATACGACGCCGGCGATTCGCCATTGCCAAATGTCACCGTCAATCTCTACGCCAGCAACGGCGGCACCTTGCTCGCCACCACCAAAACCGATGCCAACGGATTTTACACATTTGCCGGCCGCCCGGCCGCATCTTACGTCGTCAAGGTGGACCTCGGCGACGCCGATATTCCGGTGGATCTGATTTGCTCGGTGAGTGGAGGTGCCTACGCCGCGTTTACCCTTGCCGCCGGCCAGGCTCTAACCAGCATTGATTTCCCATTCACCCTGATGTTCATCGATAAAACCGTGGACAAGGCCACGGCGAGTGCCGGAGATGCCCTGACGTACACTATTCAGCCCTATTATCCAGGACCGACCCAACTCATCAACGCCACCGTGACCGACATTGTGCCGACCGGTACGAGCTATCAGAACGCCAGCGCCAATGCCGGCGGCACGCAGGCGGGCGGGTTACTGACATGGAATCTTGGCTCAACTGCCACCGCCATCAACGGAGGACCAACGAGCATTGCGAGTGGCACCACCTCAGCTATCACACAGCGCGGTTCAACGACCACTGCCAGCGCATCAAAAGTTAAAACCCTAACTATTAACAAGCCGAGCGGAGTGGTGGCGGGGGATGTCATGATCGTGAACGTGGCCCTTGCTGATGGCTCGGCCTTTCCCTCGTTGACCGGTTGGATTAGCGTCTGTAACGCATCATACGAAGGCAAAGCCAGACTTCATCGCGGCGCGGTTTTGTATAAGGTAGCCGACTCAACAGATGCCGGAATAACGAATTATACGTTCACCTTGGATACGGTAAACTGCGAGGCCGCAGCTGCCATCGTGGCTTTCTCCGGAGTAGACACCATCGGCGGAAAGAAGCCCGACGGGACTAGCGGTGGACCGTTCGATGTTGCTAACAAAAATGCCACGGTCAACACCTCCAGCAGCGACGTTTCCGCAGTAACTTCCATCACCACGGTGTCCGCCAACGCCTTGGTGTTGATGCCGGTGATGGCGTGGGATGATGCCGGCACGGTCTCCGCAATCGCCACGGCAACTCCACCAGGTGCACTCACCACCGGTTCGTACAGTTTTGACCCGACCCAAACCATCGGCGCGGCCTGGGCCACGAAAGCGAGTCCCGGCCCGACCGGCACCGGTTCGGCTACACTGAAAAACCATCAGAAATGGGCCGCCATTCTGCTCGCCCTCAAACCCGCCGCCGCTAGCTTCAACGTCACTTCCGCCCTGAGCGCCAATCGCAGCCTGCTGACCTCAGGCGGCACGCTGACTCTCACACTCACCACCACGGCCACCGGCAATGCCGGCACGGTCACAGCCGGCACGTTGAGCGCCAGCGGCAGCAACGGTGCCACGGTGGTATGCAGTGCCGCCTCGCCCGCGACTGCGCCGCTCAACAATGGTTCGGCCAGCTTCACCTACACCTGCACGGCTAGCGCCGGCAGCATTCCGGGTGCGCTAACGTTCAAAGCGACGCCATCCAGCAGCATCGGGGGAACCTGGGCGCAAGCCACTGGCAACACCGTGCTGGTGACGCCGCCACTGAGATTGGTGACGAGCGTCAACGCCAACCCCGGAGTGAGTGTGGTGACGAATTCTGCGCAATTGAAAAACAACGGTACTTGGCTCCAGACGTCGCCGACCACCACCACCACCCTGTATGGTTCCTTGAGCGGCAGTGTGTGGTGGGACGTCAATCACGATCAAGTCTGGAACAATGGAGAACTGCCCATCGCCAATGCCTATGTGATGCTCTATATGGATACGAACAACAATGGCATTCTGGATGTGGCCAACGGGGATTGTCAGATTACGAGCACCCTGAGCGATGCCAGCGGTCATTACCAGTTCAACAACCTTCCGGCCGGCAATTATCTCGTTGATGTGTATGAGGACAGTTTCATCACCGGCAGCATCCGCAACGTGGTGCCCACTACGGCCGAGGCCCTCGCCACAAACCTCGCCGGCGGCCAGCAGGCTGCAGGAATCAATTTCGGATATTCTCAAGGCGCCCGTATCGATGGAAATGTCTTTTTGGATGCCAACCGCGACGCAATCTTTGATGTCGGAGAAACGGGCCTCTCGCCGGTTACAATTACCCTCACTGGCTTCGATCTGTCCAATAATCCGCTGGCGACCACTGCCACCACCGATGCCAGAGGCCACTTCTACTTCATCGTCCCAGAGGGCGACTATACGCTCACTTACAGCAGCCCGAATGTACTAGCCATCAACCCATCACTCACTGCCACCACCACGCCGGCATCTGACTCGTTCCACGCCTACCCTGGCGCAGATGCGCACACCAGCTACGACTTTGGCGTGGATAACAACGGCAAGACTGGCGGCACGATCTTCGCCGACGTCAATAGCAACCATGCGCAAGACACCGGTGAAGCCGGTTTGGCCAATGTGACGGTAGAGCTCTATCTCGACACTAACAACAACAATGTAGCAGACACCGGTGAAGCCCTGCTCGACTCCCAAGCCACCGATGTGAGTGGCAAGTATCTGTTCGTTGGCCTGGCTGATGGCAACTACGCCGTCAAGCTACTCACCAGCACTCTGCCTACGGGCTACCAGACGACATCAAGCGCCGTACCATCCACCAAATCCATGCTTGGCACCAGCCAGGCCGGAGCCACCATCACAGCTGGCGGAGCCATACTGGACCGCAGCTTCGGCTATCCGGCTGTCGTTTCCACTTTCAGCGTCAGCGGCAATGTTTGGGATGACAACGGAGCCGGCAGCGGGCTCTCCGGCAATGGTATCAGAGAGGGCAGTGAACCGGGTCTAGCCAATGTGAAAATAAACATCGCGGTGGATGCCGACGGCAGCGGCCCCAATCCGCCCGTGTACTACACCGTCTTCACCGATGCTTACGGCAACTACATTTTGAACGGCGTCCCAGGCACAGCGGCGGTCATCATCGCAGTGGATAGAGCCAGCCTTCCCAATAGCGCCTACCACCAAACTGGCGATCCGGATGGAGTCAAAGATAGTGCCACCACCTTCACGATGGCCAACGCTGCCGTTAGCAGCAGGAACTTCGGCTATAACCAGGTCCTAGGCAGCATCTCGGGCACGGTAGTCGTCGGCGCCAACGGCAACGGCATGGCAGATGTCGGCGAAGCAGGCTTGGCCGAAGCCACCATTACCCTACGCTATGCGGGAGTGGACGGCATTCTCAACACGGCCGACGATGGAATATTTAGCCCCCAGGTGACCAGCGCCAGCGGCAGCTACACTTTCACCGGGTTGGTGCCCGGACTCTATCAAGTAAGCAAAACCAACCCCGCGATGTATCTTAGCTGGGCTGACGCCGATGGCGGCAACTCCGACAATATCACCTTAATGTTAGACTTTGGTCTCGACGGTGTCGGCGGTACAGCCGATGATCGAATGGTCAAAACTCATCAGGATTTCGAGGACTACCGTCTTGGGACCATAGGCGGCACGGTGCTGGCCGACACCAATAACGACAATATTGGCGATGCCCCGATCCGTGGCGTGACGCTTGAGTTACAGGACGCCACGACCCACTCGCTCATCGCCGCGACCACAACCGACGGCGTGGGAGCTTACGCATTCACCCGTGTTTTACCTGGTAGCTACAAGGTGGTGGAAATTGATCCTAGCGGCTATGTTTCGCTGACACCTAATCAGGTGGCGGTGGCACTGTCGGCAGGCGCAACTGGAATAGCCAACTTCGTGGATTCCAGATTTGCCGATCTGGCCATCACCAAAAGCGTCGACAACCCGACACCGAATGTCGGCTCGCAAGTCGTCTTCACGCTCACTGCAACGAACTACGGTCCGTCCGCGGCCACCGGTGTGAGCGTCAGTGAGGCCCTGCCGACGGGCTATCAATTTGTCAGTGCCAACCCAGCTGCGGCATACAACTCCACCACCGGAGCCTGGACTATCGGCAGTCTTGCCAATGCCGCCACCGCCACGCTCCAGGTCACCGCCAAGGTCACCGCCAGCGGCACATATCTCAACGTGGCGACGATCAGCGGCAACCAGCAGGATTCCAACATGGGTAACAACACCGCCAGCATAGCGACCATACCGAAGGCACAAGGTTCCATCACCGGTACCGTATGGCTTCACCCCGACGGCTACCCCTACAGCACCGACAACTACGGCATCCCCGTAGCTAACACGCCATTGGCTGGCGTGTTGCTCTCGCTGCTCGATGGCAGCGGCAAGCCGGTTCTCAACGAACAAGGTGTGGCAATGACGAGCACTACCGGTGACGACGGCACTTATACTTTCACCGCGGCAGTCGGCAGCTACAAGGTTGCCGAAACCCAACCGGCTCATTACGGGAGTCTTTCCGACAAGGACACGAACTTCGAGGATTACCAGGCGGGCAAGGGTGATGCGAATCTAATTGGCGACCCATCCCCCATCACGCTGGTTGCCGGCGCTACCAATCCGGGCAATGACTTCATTGATTTCCGCCAGGCCTGTCCGGACCATTGGACGGATTGGCAAACCAAATGGAATGACACGCTCGCTGGCCAAACCGCCCTCCATGACAACCGCGATGGTGACCGCTACGACAACCTCGATGAATATGCTTTCTGCATGCCTCCGCAAAGTGGGGTCATCAGGCCATTTAGCATAGCACCAGGAGTTGAGGCCATTGACGGCTTGTTGCGCCGCACCGCAGGCGGCCCGAAGGATGTGACTTACACCTTGGAATATAGCGCCGCGCTCACCGACCCTGTTGTCTGGAACTCGATCCAGATCAACGTCGACCCCTACGGTATCGACCCCTATGCCAACGCCTATGTGTACAGCAATCTCGATATCACAGGCTATCCCGATGGCACCGAAACCGTCTGCATCTTCAATCTTGAGAGTCTAACATACCCGCTGGTCAATGGCGAAGGCTTTGTGCGCATCCGCGTCGACTACACCGGAGTCGGGGGGGGCGCCTCCTATACTGAAGTGCTCGGCTGGACCGAAACAACGTTAGAACCCGGCACCAGCACCTTCAACAAACCGTATCTAGACACTCCGGTTTTCAGCGGCACAGTGGGTCTTGTCAACGGCCAAACGCTCGACTTCACCACCAGTGCGGGCGGCAAGAACCTTGCCGATTTCATTCCAGCACTCCCCGGTGTTGCATACTATCTCGAAGTAAGCTCCGGCGCTAACGAAGGCCAGCGCTTCGATGTGCTGTCCGCCAGCGGCAGTGCTGTGACATTGGCCAATGCCAGTGACCTCTACGCGGCCACCCCGCCCTATAACACCCTCATTGGAGCCCCGCCAGTGAGTCTCGCCGGTGCCAGTGTACTCATTCGGCAGCACTGGACGCTTGACTCGATGTTCCCGCCTGACGGCTTGGGAGCCTCCACCAGCCAAGCAACGGCAAACACCGTGCAGGTAGGTGAATCAAAGACCTACTGGCTCTACTACGACGCAGCCACTGGCGAGTCACATTGGGCTGACTTTGCGGATACGACCCTCATGACCAACCAAGGAGCGGTTGTGATCCCGCCGGGGCAAGGTGTGCTTTTCCACAACAACCTCGACAACCCGTCTAACTCACCAAGCCCCTCCCCGTTCGTCATTTTGAACTATGGCGAAGTACGCATGAATGAGTTTGTCCGCCCCTTGGCAGCGGGCAAGAACCTGGTGGGCGGCGGCTATCCAATGGCCCAGTCTGCCACGGGTACCGACAGTCGTCAGATGACTCTGGCAAATGGTTTCTTCGGTAGCCTGGACGCCGCTACCGCTAACTCGTTCCAGATTTACAATGCCGACACCACATTTGGCAGCACGGATCAAACCACTTACTACCTGCGCAACGATCCATCGCAGACTCCGCCACTGATCGCATGGGTCCGGTTTGACGCCGCCGCCCTCAACCCCTGCGACAGTGAAAACCTGTTCCTGGGCAATCGCGCGGCTTACATCAACCCCGCCACCGCCCTGCCCGCCTATCACTACGCTAAACCGTGGAAACCTTAGCTCACTAGGCCTGTGGTTCCAGCGGGAGCCACAGGCCACCTCGACCCTAAGAAAATCGCCTAACCCAGTGAGCCGCTCGGCCGCGGGCAGGATGCCGCGCCACGTGGACCGGGCATCCTGCCCGGCGGCCTATCGAGAGAAAATGGGCGGCGTTTGGCGCAGGCTACATTCACCTAACATGGCCATGTGGCCGCAGATTTCCGCGCTTGCATCCCACCTCGCCCGAGACATGCTCTTGTCCCCATGAATCCCCTGAAAGGAAAAGTTCTCGTTGCCCAAGGCGGCGGCCCCACCCCGGTCATCAACCAAAGCCTCGTCGGCGTGGTCCTCGAGGCCCGCAAATTCGCCCAGGTCACGGCGATTTACGGTGCCGTGCATGGCGTGCGCGGTATCATCAAAGAACGTTTTATCGATCTGAGCCGCGAAACCAGTCACAACCTGGAACGGGTGGCCGACACCCCCTCCTCCGCCTTGCTCTCGACCCGCGACAAGCCCGACGAAGAGTACTGCGCCCGCATGTTCGAGGTGATGCAGGCCCACGATATCCGCTATTTTTTCTACATCGGCGGCAATGATTCCTCCGATACGGTCCGCATCATCAACGAGCAGGCGCGCAGCGCCAACTACGAATTGCGCGCCATTCATATCCCCAAAACGATCGACAACGATCTAGCGGAAAACGACCACTGCCCCGGCTTTCCCTCCGCGGCCCGCTACGTCGCGCAGGCGTTTATGGGCGTCAACCTCGACAATCGTGCCCTCGGCGGCGTCTATATCGGCGTCATCATGGGCCGCCACGCCGGTTTCCTAACCGCCGCCTCCGCACTTGCCCAAAAGCACACCGACGACGGCCCGCACCTCATCTACATGCCCGAGCGCGCGTTCGACACCACCCGCTTTCTCACTGACGTCGAGCGCAGCATCGCCACCCACGGCCTGTGCACCATCGCGGTGTCGGAAGGCATCGCCGATGCCAGCGGCCAACCCATGATCACCCGCTTGATGCAAACGACGGAGCGCGACGACCACGGCAATGTGCAGCTTTCCGGCACCGGAGCCCTCGGGGATCTGCTCAGCGACACGCTGCGCCGCGAACTCAAACTCAAGCGCGTGCGGGCCGACACCTTCGGCTATCTGCAGCGCTGTTTCACCGGTTGCCGCTCCGACCGCGATGCCCACGAAGCCCGCGAAGTCGGCGAAAAGGCCGTCCAATTCGCCATGTGGGACCACGTCGATGGCTCGGTGGTCATCCGCCGACCGGTGCTCGATTACAGCGTGGACTACGCCTTGGTGCCCTTGGAAAAAGTTGCGGGCAAGACGCGCCACATGCCCGACGAATTCATCAATGCCGATGGCAACGGGGTGACGGCGGCCTTCCACCACTATTGTCGCCCGCTGCTAGGTTCGGGCGTCCCGGAGACCCACCGCCTGCGTGCGCCCGCCGTGCCAAAAATCCTCGATGTTTGAGTAACTCATTCATCGCGAGCCTTCGTGCCAATCATTGAAGGCGGCACCGAGGTGGGCTAGGCAATCGCTGGGGCTGAGGGACTGTTCCGAATTGCGGTGCTCGGTGAGGGCGAGTTCTGCGGCACGGCCGCAGAGCCACGCGGCTAGGCTAGCGGCAGACACCGCGGGAATGGCCGCAGCAAGCAGCGCGCCTAACACGCCGGCGAGCACATCGCCCTGGCCGCCGGTGGCCATGGCGGGACTGCCGGTGGCATTACACCACAGCGCATCGCCGTGGCGGGTCACCAGGGTGCGGCAGCCTTTGAGCAGAAGGGTCACCGGATAACGTTCCACAAACCGGCGGGCCGCAACCTCGCGCGGCAAGGCGGCAAGCTCAGGCGCAAGCCGCCCAAACTCGCCCGGATGCGGCGTGAGTACGTGGTTGGGCTTGAGCCGGTCGAGCCGGCCGTGTTGCGCCAAAAAATTGAGTGCATCCGCATCCAGCAACGTGGGCAGCTCGCTGCGCGCAAGCAACCCTAACAATCCATCGGCAAACGCGCCGCTCAGCGCACCGAGCCCGGGGCCGACGACCAGCGCGTCGGGTGAGTTTTCCAGCAAGTCCAGCGGATGCTCGCAGGCGCGAACGATGATTTCGCAAGGGCATTTGGCGGCGATCACAGGCGCAACGGCCGCTGGCACATGCAACACGATGAGGCCGGCACCACCGCGCAGCGCCCCGCTGGCCGCTAGCACCGCCGCCCCAGTGTAAGCGGCGCAACCGGCCAAAATATGCACCCGCCCGGCCATACCTTTGTGGAAATCAAACGGCCGCGGCCCTTTGCCAGCGGTCATGGCCAAAGGGCAAATCAGCTCGATGTCGCCGCCTAGCGGAGCGCTGAGCGGTTCCAGCGGCACGACCGCCAAGGCGCCGGTGGCAGCGGCCGCCTCGGCTGTTAGAAGTCCGCGTTTGGCCGCGCCGATCATGAAGGTGACATCGGCGGTGACGGCCCCGGCAGTGACTTCGCCGGTGTCCGGGTTGACGCCCGACGGGAGGTCCACCGCCGCCACCCGTGCTCCGGCTTGCCCGCGCAGCCAGGCCATTTCGCGGGCCAGGCCAGCCAGAGGCTCGCGCAAGCCCCCCGCAGCGCCGATGCCGAGAAGCCCGTCCAACAGGACCAAGGGACGCCGCAGCGTGCACCAGTCCGGCAGGTCATCGAGCAAACTCACCGGCGGAGCTTCCAGCCATTTGGCGCGGGTCAGCGGCGCCCAAGCTGCCGACTGCCACGCGGCACGAGCTGCGATCTGCCAGCCGTACACGTGTTCCATCACGCGCATGGCGACGATCGCGTCGCCGGCGTTGTGACCTTTTCCGAGATAGCCGATGAGGGTGCCGGGAGTCGGGAAAAATGCCCCCAGCGCGTGGCCTAGACGATGCCCGGCAAGGCTAAGCAAACGGTCCTCGGACCAGCCGCACTTGGCCGCCTGCGTTTCCAGCGCCCGCATATCCGCCACCGTCACCGCACTCATGCCGCCACTCTAGCGCAGCCATGCCCAGCTGGAAATCCAAAACCTGAGGGCCTCAAGCCCTGGTTGCGCCAGGGGTGGGCGATTGGTACTGGAAACTTCCGCTAGCGGGTGTCAGGCTGCGGCAAGGTGAATTTTGATCCCTACAACATTCTGGCAGGCATTATTTTTGGGACCCTCGGGCTTGGCGCCCTCAGCTACGGCAAAAAACTCGAATTGTGGCAACCCGTCGCCATCGGTCTCGCCCTCATGGGGTACCCGTATTTTGTTAGCAACAACTGGCTACTGTGGGGCATCGGGTCCGGCTTGTTGGTGCTCCTGTGGTTTTACCACGACGAGTGAGCCAACTGAGAAGGTGTCAATGCCCATTCAAGCCCGCCAATGGCAACCGGGGATTTTTTCTAAAAAATTCGCTGATCATCACTTCACCGCGGCGAGCCGCTCTCATGAACCGATGCGGGCCGCGAAGGCACCGTCGGTGTGATCGCGGAACGGCAACGCATCGCGGGTTGAGTGAAGTGTTAGAGATGGGTGAGCGGCGAGGAACGCTGCGATTTGGCCGAGGTTTTCTGCATGCTCAAGAGAACAAGTGGAGTACACCAAGCGCCCGCCGGGTTTGAGGCATGGCAGGGCGTTTTCGAGGATGAGCCGCTGGGTGCGGACCAGCGCCTCAATATCCGGGGCTTGCAAGCGCCAGCGAACATCCACGCGGCGGCGCACCACACCGGTGTTAGAACATGGCACATCCAGCAGAATGCCGTCAAAGGCGCCATGCCAGGCAGGCGGGGCCGGCTGCGTCCAATCGTGGACAGCGATGGTGGCATCGGCGGCATGCAGGCGGGTTAGATTATCGCGCAGCCGGGGCAGGCGCTTTTCGTTAGAGTCGGTGCAGACCAGGTTGGCGGCCGAGCCCAGCGCGGCGGCAATGAGAAACGCCTTGCCACCGGGCGCGGCACAGGCATCGAGAATGTGCTCGCCGGGTTGGGGGTCTAGCAACTCGACGGCATGCCGGGTGGCGGGGTCCTGGATATAGATGGCACCGGCGGCTAGCAAGGCGGTGGGCAGCGGGCCTTCGAGTTGGAAAAAGTTGGGGGCGTTGGCCACGGGGGTGCCGGGGAGCGGAGCGGCGGGGGTATTGGAAGAAAGTGGAGACACGCCGGCTGCAGCCGGCGCTCCGCTAAGAGGCGCTCCGACGAGTGGATTGAGCCGGAAAAACGTTCCAGCGGGTTGGTTGTTCCACTCCATCAAAGCGAGCGCGTTGGCTTTGCCAAAGGCCGCACGCCAGCGGTTGAACAACCAGTCCGGATGCGAGTGGACGACGGCGGGTGGCAGGTCGGCAACCTCATCTAACAGCCGCTTGCGAGAGGTGGTGGCGCGGCGTAGCACGGCGTTAATGAGGTTGCGCACGTTAGCCTTGCCGGCTTCGACGGTTTCATTGACGGCGGCGTGATCGGGCAAATTGAGAATAAGCAACTGGCAGAGACCGACGCGCAGGACGTCGCGGGTTTCCGGGTCGAGTTTGCCATCGCGAAGTTTGCCGATCCAATGGTCTAACAATCGGCGATGACGCAGCACGCCGAAGAGAATGGCTTGCAACAAGCCGCGATCCGGCGAGGTGAGTTTGCGGCGCTGGGCGTGGCGTTCGATGAGGCTTTCGGCGTAGTCATGGCCTTGGGCCCAGGCGTGGAGGGCGGATACGGCGGCTTGGCGGACGTGGAAATTTTTGGCGGGCATGAGTTAAGCGATCACGGGATAGCGATGGACTGGAGTTCCTGTTGGATGAAGCGCACGACGGTGGTGTAGTTCTTGTTATCGCGGGCGCTACCGAGGATGGCGGTACCGCCGCCTGCCAAGCGCCAATAATGGCTAGCGAGACAGGCGCCATCGCTGAGGCTGGCGAGCGGAGGAAAATCCCCTTGCTGCACGGGCGCGCCGTAGAGGGTGGTGAGAAGTTTGGCTAGATCTGCCCAACAAGCTTTGAGCTGGATCGGATAGGCGTCGGCGGGGAGGGCTTCGGTTTGAAGCGAGACTTCGCGCAACAGGCCGTGTTTTGACCAATCAAAAAACAAGCGGCAGCGCAGGCCGCCGACGTCCTTGCGAGTTTGGAAACTGCCGTTGAGGCCGAAGCGGCCGAGGAGTGCTTCCGCCACCCGCAGTTCGACGATTTTGCTGGCCTTGAGTTTAGCGAGAACCTGTTCGCGGGTATCACCGAAGTGAAGGGTATCAAACACCGCGCTGGCCTCGGCCTCAGGCGACTCGGGTTTGGCGGCGGGCAGCGGCAGCGCGAGGGCGAGCAGCAGCACGAGCATTGTCTTGAGCCCGAAACTGGCAGCTTTAGGACCTTGCACGATTGGATGAACCACGGATTTCAAATTTCAGATTTCAAATTTCAGATTTCAAATTTCAGATTTCAAATTTCAGATTTCAAATTTCAGATTTCAAATTTCAGATTTTGTATTAGCCCGAACGGCGAAGTTGGAT
>WBXE01000005.1 GCA_008932955.1 Verrucomicrobiota bacterium | reverse complement strand
CGAACGTTGACGAAGTGGTCAACCCCGGCGGTACGCCAGGCGGCCTCGTGGTCGCCGGGAGCGCCCGCAACCAGCAAAGTTAGATCAGCTCGGGCGGCTTTGATCGCGGTGGCGAGGGGGGTAACCGCCTCCAGATAGGTGGCGTCGTCGGAGGTGATCACGGCTATACACGACTTGCTGGCAGCGGCGGCTTGGGCGGCGTCGGCAACGGCTGCGAAGTCGCAGCTGCCGTCCACCGCAAAGCCGGCAGCTTCGAAGAACGAGGCGGTCCAGTCGGCGCGCAGGCGGTAGCGGCCGGACGGGCCGATATTGAGTTGGAGGATAGCGGGCGCGGCACCGGTGGTCAGGGCGAAGGCGGCGGCGGCATCGCGCAATGCTTCGTATTCCTCGGCGGCGCGGCGCTGGGGGATCGGAGTGATGGTTAGAGCGGGGGCCGACGGCGCTTGGATAGCGCAGCCGGCGGCGAGGGCGGCGGTGGTGGTGCCGTTGAGCGCGGCGGCGATGGCTTCATCGACCAGAGCTGAGCTGTTAGGTGATGCCTGTGGTTCAAAGCTGCAACCCGTTGCGGGAGCGTCTGGCGCGTGGGGGGCGGTGATGGCTGGCGGGGTGAGTTTTTTGCCCTTGAGATCGGGATACATGTTGCAACCGACGAGCTTATCCTTGCGGCGGCGGATGTTTTGCAGCTTGGCACTGCACACCGTAGCGACGGCAGCCTGGATGTTGCCGCTTTCGAGCCCGGCGAGCATGCCGCTCTGGGCATCGACCTCCTGGAAAATCGCCCAACTTTTGGCGGCCACCTGGTCGGTTAGCCATTCGATGTAGTTTGAGCCGCCGGCCGGATCGATCACTCGGTCCAGCCCGCATTCCTCGCGCAGGATGATATGGATGTTGCGGGCAATGCGCCGGGAGAACGCGTCGCCCCCGCCGACGAGTTCGTCGTAGGGACTGATGTGCAGGCTGTCCACCCCGGCGACCACTGCGGCAAACGCTTCGGCGGTGACTCTTAGCATGTTGGTGTGGGCGTCGTAGGTGGTTTTATTCCAGCGCGAGGTGCTGGCATGGATGTGGATGTTAGGCTGGGTGACGCCATACGCGGCAGCGACCTTGCTCACGAGCCAGCGGGCGGCGCGCAGCTTGGCAATTTCCATGAAATAGTCCGAGCCCACGGCGAGGCACAGGCGGACGTGTTGAAAGGCGGTGGCCGGGGCGATGCCACGGGTTTGCAGTGCGTCGATATAACTAACGAGGGTGGCGATGGCGTAGCCGAGCTCCTGGGTGGCGGAGGCACCGCCGTTGTGATAGACGTCGCCCTGGACCGCAATGGTCTGGATGTGTGGGGCCTTGGTAGAGGCAAAGCCGGTGAGCGCGGCGAGGTGGTCGAGGCGCAGGTCCAGGCCAGCCTCCAAGCTGCCGTGGCGGGCCAGATCGCCGAGGGGATCATTTTCAAAACAGCCGCGCAGGGTGGTTGGATCGAGGTTGCGCTGGTGGGCAGCGGCGAATACCAGAGCGGCGACGGGGAGGGTGTCGGAGCCGGCGCGCCAGAATGTGGAGACGGTGCCGAGGTCAATATCAGCGAAGGCGGTTTGGAGGGATGAGAGGTTTTTCAGGACCAGGCCGGGGGACGATACACACGCCGGCTCAAGCCGGCGCTCCGTGGGGATGTTGAGTTCGGACTGGCCGCCGCGGAGGCCCTCGAGGGCGAGTTGGTTGAACTTGGCGGGGCAGCGGGTGATGAGCTCTTGGGAGATATGCCAAGCGGTCTTGAGGAAGCCGCTGCGTCGGCTGGCGCGCACCTGCGAACCGGAGCCCGGGAGGTGCTCGCGGTGTTCGAGCTGAGCGATATCCTCGCTGCGATAGATCGGCTGGATCGTGATGTCTTCGTAGGTCGTGCTGACGAGAAGTTTTTCAAACGAGGCACCTTTAAGCAGCGTCTCGGCGGCTTGATGCCATTGTTCGTAGGTGTGCTCGGGAAACTCCGCGAGCAGGGGGGCGGCGTGGGCGGGCGTGGGCATGATGGGAGGGGAGACGCGAGACACAAGACTTCAAGACGCAAGAGAAGAACGTGTTATGCGCCGGCTGTGGGTGATTGGTGATTTGTTATCAGATTTCAGATTTTAGATAAATTCGGCGGCGGGCGGCTGCCGCGCCATGATTAGAATTTGGTGTCGTGCATGTCGCCACTCTGCAGAAAGGTCTCATGGAAGGCGAAGGCGGAGCGGAACGATTGCGGGGTGTGGCCGTTTTCGGTGAGCTTGAAGTAGGTCCAGAGCAGGTCCTGGTACGATGGATCCACGCAATTGCGGATGATGGCAGAGGCGCGTTCGCGGGGGTCTTTGCCGCGAAGGTCGGCCACACCGTGTTCGGTGACTAGCACCTGCACCGAGTGTTCGCTGTGGTCCATGTGGGAGCACATCGGCACGATGGCTGAGATATTGCCGCCCTTGGCAGTGGAGGGGCAGGTAAATATCGAGATATAGGCGTTGCGGGTGAAGTCGCCGGAGCCGCCGATGCCGTTCATCATCTTCTGGCCTAACACATGGGTGCTGTTGATGTTGCCGAAGATATCGGCTTCCAAGGCGGTGTTGATTGATATGATGCCGATGCGGCGGACGATTTCCGGGTTGTTGGTGATCTCCTGGGGCCGCAGCAGCATGCGGCCGCGGTAGCTCTCGAGGTGGTCATACACGCCTTGCAGAACCGAATTGCTGAGGGTGAGGGATGAGCCGCTAACGAAGCTGCATCGGTCCTGTTGGATCAGGTCGATGACCGAATCCTGGATCACCTCGGTGTACATCTGGAAGCGCGGGATTTCAGGATGTGCACCCATGGCGCTGAGCACCGCGTTGGCCACGTTGCCGACCCCGGATTGGATGGGTAGAAAATCTTTCGGGATATGACCGTTGCGCAATTCGGCGGCGAGAAACTCCGCCACATGCTCGCCGATGCGGGTGGTGATGTCGGTCACCGGCGTGAACTCCTTCACTTCGTCCTCACGATTGGACTCCACGATGCCGACAATTTTTTTAGGATCGACCCAGACGCGTTGGGTGCCGATGCGGTCCTCGGCGTTGCAGATGGGGATGGGGCGGCGGTGGGGCGGAGATTGCGGTTCGTAAATGTCGTGGAAGCCTAGCAATTCCTTGGGATGGCGGCTGTTGACTTCGATGAGAATGCGCTTGGCCTGGGTGAGAAAAGTCGGGGCCGCGCCGACGCTGGTGGTCAACAGGATTTTTCCGTCCACGGAGACGTCGGCGGCTTCGACGATGGCCCAGTCCAGCTCGCCAAGGAAACCGTAGCGGACGTATTGAGGTAAGAGCGACAGGTGCATGTCGAAGAAATGCGTCTTGCCGGCGTTGATGCTGTCGCGAAGATCCTTGTTAGATTGATAGGGAGTGCGGAATTTGATGGCATCGGCGTTGGCCAGTTCGCCATCGAGTGAGGGGCCGGTGGAGGCACCGGTGATGACGCCGACTTTGAAGGGGCGGCCGGCGGCGTGTTGGATGCGGGCATTGGCGGCGATGGCGGTGGGGATAACTTTAGCGGCGCCGGCCGGAGTGAAACCGCTGAAGCCGATGACTTCGTCGTGGTGGACGAGGGCGGCAGCTTCCTCGGCGGTGAGCATGGGGTAGGTGCGTTTCATAAGGTGTGGAGAAGCTGTGGTGGGGGGATGGTAGCGGTTAGGCCGGGGCTTAGGTGGGTGGCGGGGCTTACCCTAGGATATCCTCCAAGAAACTAATAAGCAGCAAGTCGCGGGCGCTATGAGGGATGGGATATATGCGATCCTGTGCCAACCACGCCCTTGGGTAGGGGCATCAGGCCAGTGTGTAGAGCGGTTGGCCCTCGTCCACCGCATCACCCGGGCTGACGTGAATGGCGGTGACGGTGCCATCGGTGGGGGCGCTGATGGCGGTATACATTTTCATCGCTTCCAGGGTCATGAGCGAGTCGCCGGCTTTGACTGCGGCACCGATTTGGGTGTCGACGGCCTTGACGATGCCGGCAAGGGGGCTGAGGACATCGCCCGGGGCGGTGGCGGTTTTGGGGGCGGCGGTGGGCCGAGCGGCGGGGGCCGCGGAACTAACGGGATGGATCGCTGCTGGGGCCAGGGGGGGGGCGGCGTCGTCCGGAGCGTCGAAGCGCTCGACGGTGACATCGTAGGTTTTGCCTTCGACGGTGATGCGGAGATGTTTCATGAGTGTGGCGGGAGGCGGGGTCGGTTGGTTAGAAAAATCAGCGGATCCGGTGAGAAGATAGAACGGCCTGGCGCCCGACTTTTTCCCAAGAGGAATCCTGCGGCTTGATCGAGATGATTTTGTGTTTCTCGTCGAGCATGGTTTGGACGGCGGCGGCAATCACCGCGATGATCGCTGCGGGGATGGCCGCTTCGCTGCTGGCACCAAGCGGTGCCGCCACTGGTACCGGCGTAGGCAGCGGAGTGACGCGAGTCGGCAGGCTGGCGGGTACGGACGGGGGGGCGGAGCGCCTGAGCAGATAGGCGAGTAGGCAGAAGCCGCTCCAGGCGAGCGAGGCGATGATGACGAGCGCGCCGACGTAGTGTGCCAAGCTATCCAACATGCCGGCAACAGAGATGGCCATGGTTGCGGCGAACAAGGTGGGGGAGTGCATGTGGTGCTAGAGTGGGATGTTGCCGTGCTTTTTCGGCGGGCGGCTTTCGCGCTTGTTCATAATGCCGCGGAAGGCCAGCGCCAGGGTCGAGCGGGTCACGGCCGGGTCGATAACGTCGGTGATCAAGCCATTGCCGGCAGCCTGATAGGGCGAGGAGAATTTTTCGCTGTAGGCTTGGCGCAGTTCCAGTTCGAGGGCTATGGGATCGGCGGCTTCTTCGAGTTCCTTTTTGTAAAGGACTCGCATGGCTCCTTGGGCACCCATGACGGCGATTTCCGCAGTGGGCCAGGCGAACACAAAGTCCGCACCTAGGTCTGTGGGACACATGGCCAGATAGGCACCACCGTAGGCTTTGCGGCAGATGAGGGTGATTTTCGGTACGGTGCTCGAGGCCCAGGCAAACAACATCTTGGCACCATGGCGGATGATGCCGCCGCGTTCCTGGGCCAAGCCGGGCATGAAGCCGGGCACATCGACCATCGAAAGAATAGGAATCGAGTAGATATTGCATACGCGGATGAAGCGCGCGGCCTTGTCGGACGCGTCGATATCGATGCAGCCGGCCTTGACGGTGGGTTGGTTGGCGACGATGCCGATGACGAGGCCTTCGAGGCGGGCGAAGCCGACGAGGATGTTGGGGGCGAAATCGGGCATGATTTCAAACCAACTGCCGGAGTCGATAACCCTAGCGATGACTTGTTGCATATCGAGGGGCGCTTTTTGATCGGCGGGGATGATTTCGTGCAGCTGCAGATCCTCGAGCATTTCGAGCTGCTCGTTCATGCGATGCGGCGGATCGCTCAGATTGTTGGATGGCAGGTAGTCCAACAGGCGTTTGCACAGGCCGATGGCGTGGGTGTCGTCCTCAGCGATGAGGTGGATGTTGCCGCTGACCTGAGCGTGGGCGTCGGCGCTGGCAAATTGATCCAGCGAGGCGGCTTGGCCGGTGGCGGCGCGGATGACATCGGGGCCGCAGATGAACATGTTGGCGTTGCCCCGGGTCATGATGATAAAGTCGGTGAGCGCGGGGGAATAGGCCGCGCCACCGGCACAGGGGCCGGCAATGATGGAAATCTGGGGGATCACGCCCGAGGCGAGCACGTTGCGGAAAAAAATCTGACCATAACCGGAGAGGGCCTCAATGCCCTCCTGAATGCGCGCGCCGCCCGAGTCATTGATGCCGACCACCGGCATGCCCGCTTTGATAGCGAAATCTAGCAAATCGCAGATTTTTTTGGCGTGGATGGCGCCCACGGCACCGCCGCCGACGGTGAAGTCCTGGGCGAAGGCGGCGACTTGGCGGCCCTCCACCACGCCGGTGGCGCAGACCACGCCGTCGCCGGGCATCTTGCGTTTTTCGAGGCCGAAATTGATGCACGAGTGATGGGCGTGCATGCCGAATTCGATAAAAATCCCCTCATCGAAGAAGGTGGCGAGGCGCTCGCGTGCGCTGAGCATGCCTTTTTCGTGGCGTTTCTGGATGCGGTCCTTGCCGCCTCCGTCGAGGGCTTCCTGGCGGCGGAGATTGAGACTCGCCATGAGTGCGGGGTCGATGGCCATACGTGTGGTGCGGTTAGAATTGGGGGGCAGAAAGTGATGTCAGTGTTTGGCTTGGCAGAACTCAGTGAGCACGCCAAAGCTGCACTTCGGATGGAGAAAGGCCACCAGCTTGTCGCCGGCACCTTCAAAGGGGATTTCATGAATGAGCCGCGCCCCGCTCTCCTTGGCTTGGCTGAGTTGGCCGTGGATGTCGTCGGTGGCATAGGCAATGTGGTGAATGCCGGGGCCGTTCTTGACTAAAAATTTTGCGATAGGGCTATCGTCGGAGGTGGGTTCGAGCAGTTCGATATGCACTTCTCCGACCGCAAAAAACGCGGTTTTGACCATTTGCGAGGGGACTTCTTCGCGGCCCTCGCAGGTTAGGCCCAGCACGGATTGGTAGTAGGCGAGGGCCTCGTCAATGGATCTAACGGCAATGCCGAGGTGGTCAATTTTGCTGATCATGGTAGCGGGGTGGTTGCGTAACGAAAAACAGGATGGGCAAAAGTGGGTGGCTTGGCACTGCGGGGAGTGGCTAAGATTGCGCATATCCTGCCATTTGGGCTGGGTTTCCTCAAAAAGGCGTTGGGGGGGTTAGGCTGGGGTTTGTCAATGTTGATTTTTGTTTTGCTGGGTTTTGACAGATGGGAGCAAACGGGTATGCTGTCGTGCGTTGCGGCGAGACCGTCGCCAATTTCAGCAAATACCATTAGATCATGAGCGACACAAGCAAAGAACAGCATCCGTTTCAGGCAGAAATCCGCCAACTATTGGACCTGGTGGTTCATTCGTTATACACCGACAAGGAGATTTTCCTGCGGGAGTTGATTTCTAACGCCTCGGATTCGATGGAGCGGTTGCGCCACGTTGAGGCCACCGAAAAACACGTGCATGAGCCCGGCTTGGCGATGGAGATTCATCTAACGACCGATGAAGAGGCCCGCACGCTGACCATTGCCGACCACGGCATCGGCATGACGCACGAGGAGCTGGTCAAAAGCCTCGGAACCATCGCGCACTCGGGAACCAAGGCGTTTTTGGATGCGGTCAAGGCGGGGGGGGG
Organism: Verrucomicrobiota bacterium; assembly: GCA_008932955.1. Lineage (GTDB taxonomy): Bacteria > Verrucomicrobiota > Verrucomicrobiia > Verrucomicrobiales > Akkermansiaceae > Luteolibacter. The sequence goes on along the minus strand of WBXE01000005.1, from coordinate 22,828 downwards.
GGCGCCTAACAAGCTCATCGGCCAGTTTGGGGTGGGGTTTTACTCGGCGTTCATGGTGGCCGACGAGGTGAAGGTGTCCACGCGCAGTTGGCGTGCTGATGGTGACGGACTGGTGTGGACCAGTGACGGGGCCAGCGGCTACACCATTGACGAGGAGCCCGGCCAGACACGCGGGGTCAAGGTGGTGCTGCATCTTAAAGAGGACCAGGCCGAATATGCCGGCGAGGCGCGGGTCAAGCGGCTCATCGAGACGTACAGCAATTTTGTGGGCTTTCCGATTTTCCTCAATGGCAAGCGCATCAACGAGGTGGAAGCCCTGTGGTTGAAAAATAAGACGGAAATTTCCGAGGACGAGTACAAGGCTTTCTATCAATTTGCTGGGAAGGCGTTTGACGAGCCGGCCTATCGGCTGCACTTCGCGGCGGACGCGCCGCTGGCGATTAACGCGCTGTTGTTTGCGCCGAGTGAAAATTCGGAGCGGATGGGCTTTGGCAAGGTGGAAGGGGGAGTGGCGCTGTATTGCCGCAAGGTGCTCATCGACGAGGAGCCCAAGGGCTTGTTGCCGGAGTGGCTGCGTTTCATCAAAGGCGTGGTGGATAGTGCCGACCTGCCCTTGAATATTTCGCGCGAAACGATGCAAGACAGCGCCTTGTTGCGCAAACTCAACAGCGTGCTCAGCAAGCGGGTGATTAAGATGTTTGAAAAAGAGGCTGAGGCTGATCCAGCAAAATACCGTGCTTTCTACCGCAAGTTCGACCGCTTTTTCAAGGAAGGCATCGCCACGGATTACGCCAACCGCGAGGCACTGGCCAAACTCCTGCGCTTTGAATCGTCGCTGGCCGAGTCCGGCGAGTTATGTGGTTTTGCCGACTATATGTCACGGGCCAAGGACGGCCAGAGCGAGATTTTCTATCTGGTTGGCGCGAACCGTGACAGTCTCGAGAGCAGTCCCTATCTTGAGGCATTCAAGGCGCGCGGCATCGAGGTGATTTATTTCACCGAGATGGTGGATGAATATGTAGTCGACGCGCTGGGTGAATTCGACGGCAAGAAGCTGGTGTCTATCCGCCATGCCGGAGTGGACATTGAGGCGCAAGAGACGGCTACGGGCGATTCGCTCGATGCCGAGCAAACCGCTGCGCTCTGCGAGTATCTCAAAGCACAACTCGGCGAGCGGGTCACCACCGTAGCCAGCGGCAAGCGCTTGGTCGATAGCCCGGTCATCGCCCTGGTGCCCACCGACGGCCTCAGCCCGCAAATGCGCCAGATGATGCGCACGATGGATGAAAACTATAAGGACGAGGTGAAAGTGGAACTTGAGATCAACCCGCGCCATCCGCTGCTGCGCAAATTAGCCAGCGCCAAGGACAGCAATCCCGAATTGGCCAATCTCGTCGCCCGTCAGTTGTTCGACAACGCCCTGATCGCTGCCGGCTTGTTGGACGATGCGCGCGACACCGTCAGCCGCATGAACACCCTGATGGAAAAAGCGATGGGCTAGAGCGGCTGCGCCGCAAGACGGCAAGACGCAAGACGCAATATAAGAGGAATACAAGACCTGGAATAACGCGGGGAGCGTTCCTGATAACCCCCGACTAACTTGGCCCGGCTGCGGCATGGTAGGGAGCGACGACCTTACTGTCGTCGTGCGGAAGCAACGCCCATGAACCGAGCCTTCGGCACTCATTCATGGGCCGCTCTTCCGCTACCACCACACGAATGTGGTGGCTCCTCAGCCCAAGTTACTCCCAGTTCCACACCCCGCCCGCCGGGTTCTGGTGCTAATAACTAACTCTCTTCGAAACTCTTTCTCTGTTCCCTAACCTGGTTTTGAGGAACCACTGGATGGCGGTGATGAGTTCGACCGACTTGGGGATGAGGCCCGGATCGATGGGATAGGCTTTGCGTGGATTGACCATGCGCTGGCGCTCCGACGCGGTGAAAAGGGATGTGGTGCGGATGAGAAACGCGTCCTCGAAATAGGCGAGGAAGGCATGGAGACTGTCCTTGGAGATGGGCAGCCCTTGGGATTTCAGGGCATCGTAGAATTTCTGGATGCTGAAGGGCGCTGCCGGGTTGCCGAGCAGATGGCGCTGGAGCCAACGCTGGGCGACGGGATTGGAAATGCCGTGGCGCTCGATGATGTCGCGCAGGACAGCCACATCGACGTAGCCCTGCAAGAGTGGCCGCCGGTCGCGAATGTCGATATTCTGGGCATCGGGGAAGCCTCCTTCAGTTAGGTAGCTGCGGAAAGCCTTGTCGAGGGTGGCATTACATGGTGACAGATAAATAGTAGGTTGAATTGGAAGAGATCTGCGGGCGGGAGCCAGGCAGCTGCTTTTGTGCTTTCCATGGCGGAGCGGGCGGGCTTAGTCTGGTCTGTTATGAGTGATCGCATCCAAGACATGCCGTTTGACCAGCGGCCGCGGGAAAAATTGGCGCTGTTGGGGCCAGCGGCCCTCAACAACGCCGAATTGATGGCGTTGTTCATTGCCAGCGGCATCAAGGGCCACAGCGCGATTGACATCGGCCGGGACCTGCTCGGCAAATACGGCTCAATGGGCGCGCTGGGCAGCATGCCGGTAGCCGCACTGGCCAAGGAAAAAGGTCTGGGCCTGGCCAAAGCCTCGACCCTCGCCGCCGCGTTTGAGCTCGGTGCCCGCGTCGCCCGCGAACAAATTCACTTGCTGCCACTCGACACCCCGGAGCGCATCCTCGAATCCTTTGGCCCGCAAATGGCCCATTTGGCCCAGGAGCAGGTCGTGGTGGTCACCGTGGACACCCGGCTCAGGCACCAGGGCAGTACCGTCATTTCGCTCGGCACGGTTAACGAAAGCAACGCCCATCCGCGGGAAATCCTGCGGCCGGTCATCACCCGCGACGCCTACGGCTTCATCCTCATTCACAACCATCCGTCAGGCGACCCGAGCCCAAGCCGCTCCGACGAATCCACCACCCGGCGGATAGTGGAGGCGGCCAAACTGATGCAGGTGCATTTCATCGATCATATCATCATCGGCAAGTCATCTCCGGGCCGCTGCGCCTATTATTCGTTCCGCGAGGCCGGCCTAATTCAGTGAATGGGTGCATGGGAAATGAAAAGTGACACCTGCCCCTTTGCCCAAATGGCATCAAGCCGAGTCCGACAAGCGTTAGGTTATGGCTGCCGAAGACAACCACGGATTAAAGGATTACACGGATTGCACGGATGAAGAATTGGGGAGGGGATGTGGACGGGACGTGAGGGGGTGATCGGGTGAAATGACCCCCTAATGGCGCTGAATGTACTGAGCACATAAGGAATTTCTTCAATCCGTAAAATCCGCGTAATCTGTGTAATCTGCGGTTCCTATTCTCATTGCGGGATTTCGATTTCGCATTTCAGGTTGAAAAGTCCGCGCTCTGGCACGCTGCGCATTGCTTTTTTGCCGCCGCCTCCTAGGCTGCCGGCAAGCCGTGCCCCAATGACCCGCCTGCACCTCCTCCGCAACCTCCGCAGCGCAGTCTATCTGCTGCTGCTGGTGACGGCCGTTGCCCTCATCGCCGCCCTGTGGTGGGCCAATCACACCGGCATGCCCGCCGCATGGCGTGCTGCCATCGAGCGCGAAATCGCCAAACAGGGCATCCATCTGACTATTGGCAGCCTCAGCTACATGCCGTTCAGGGGCATCATCGCCAGTGAGGTGCGGGTGTTTGCCGATGCGCGACACAGCGTCATGCTATCGCAACTTGAGCGCATCCTCATCGCAGTGGACAAGGCCAAGCTGGCCCGCGGCGAGCTGCGCCTGACGCGCATTCAGATCAGCGACGCGAGCCTGCGCCTGCCCATTCAGCCGGGCAACCCGGACACCGGGATTTTGGAAATCAAGGGCCTGACTGGCACGTTGCTGATGCCCGGCGGCAGATTGCTGGAATTGCGCGATGCCCACGGCAGGGTGGCGGGCATCGAGATGACCCTCGCAGCGCGCCTGCTCAAGTACCGCGATACGATGGTTCCTATCCAAGCCGACCTCAACCTTGAGGCGCAGCTGAAACTCGTCTCCCAAATCCTCGCCGAACTCAAAAACTGGCACTTCGACCGGACCCATCCGCCATCGCTGCGCGTCTTCGTCGAGGGCGATTTGTCCGATACTGCGTCGCTGGTGGCCCGCATGGCAATTCAAGCCACGGCGGTGGAAAAAAATGACCATCGGATTGATGAAATCACGGCGGAAGGGAGTCTGAGCGGCAGTTGGGTCACGCTCAGTTCCGTGCACGCCCGCGATGCCCAAGGACGCTTCGACGGACGGGTCGACTATGATATGAGCAGTCGCGCGGGGCGCTTTGACGGCAGCTCGTCGCTTAACATGCCGCAGTTGCTCAAGAGTTGGCTCGGATTGCCGGCCTTGCAAGGCATCACCTTTGGTGGTGGCCAGATGCTCGAGGCGCAAGGGGATTTCACATTGGATGCCGACGGCGTGCCGCAGGTGCGCATGACCGGCCACGCCAGTTGTCAAGCCGTGGTGCTGCGGGGCGTGCCCTTCGAGCTCATCGAAGGGTCGTTTTGCTGGCGGGACGGCGAGGCCTACCTGCGCGATTTGCGCTGCCTGCGGCCCGACGGGGAGGCCAGTGGCAAGGTCCTGATTCAATGGCCGCTGCTGCGCTTGGCCCTCAAGACGACCCTGCCGGTGGCCGTGTACCGTCCGTTTTTTGTCGGCCAGCCGCTCGAACCCGTCCTCAATGACTTCAGCGCCCGCGCCAATGCCGCCGTCAACGTGACGCTGGAAGGCGGCTTCGATGCCACCGACAAAGACTCATGGGTTTTCACTGGCAGCGGACGGCTCAAAAACCACAGCTACCGCGGCGTGCCGGTGGATTCCGCCCAGTGCAAAATGTCGCTCAATAGCCGTGTTCTGGATTTTTCCGATGGCACGGTGGTGTTCAACTATCAGGACTATCCACTGCGCAAGGCCTACGCCGGCCCCGCCAACGGCACCGCTCATGCCGGACGCGTCCGCTATGATGCGACGACCAAGACCGTGACGGTCGAGGACGTGGTCGGCAACATCTGGGCGGCACCGGTGTTGCGGATGTTTGCCCCGGCCATCGCGGATTCATTGGAGGTCTATCGCTTTCACCGGCCGCCGCAGCTCAGCGCTGCAGGTGTGATCGATGTGACGCCGCAGGGTCGCACTGCCCTGACGGTTGGGTTTCGCAGCAAAGACCCGGCGGAGTACGTGTTTCTGGGCAAAAACCTCACTCTTGAGCAAGCCTCCGGCAAGGTGGCGGTTCGCGGCAACACGGTGCTCGTCGATGACTTGGAATTGACCACCTTCGAGGGGCCGGTGGCAGCCAGCATTCACGTCGTCAATTCCAAAAAAATCAGTGGCGAGTTCAGTTTTAGCGACCTCTCGTTGGCCGCCATCAACACCACTTATGGCTTTAATATGAAGTGCGGCGGCACGCTGACCGGGCGACTGGAGTTTGGCTTCATGGATGACAAAATCGAAACCATGAGCGGCAGTGGCTTGCTGGCGGTGGAGAAATCCGTGCTGTTTGATGCGCCCATTCTCGGCCCGCTCTCACCCTTGGTCTCTGCGGTGCTGGGCGGGCGTCACGCCGGGTTCGAGCGGGCACGCAGCGCCTTTTGCACCTTCGCGATCAAAGATGGCGTCCTTCACACCAAGGACTTTCACACCGCCACCACTTCGCTGGTGTTTGCCGGGGATGGTTCCGTGGATTTGAAAAACCTCAGCTTGGATATGACCTTGCGGGTCGATGCTCGTGGCTTGCTGGGAATCGTCACCCTGCCGCTGCGGCCGTTTTACGGCTTGTTCCAATTTCGTGGCAGCGGCCCGCTCGACAAGCCGGAGTGGAGCCATGCCGCCTTCACCCAACCTCCGTCCGAGCAAGCCAAAATTTTGTTGCTGCCGCCCAAGGCGCGTCCCATCGAAGGGAATTGATTTTGCAGATTTGCAAGTCCCACCTTGCCTGTGGGCCGCCGACGTGGCATGGTGGCTCCCGCGACAATCCATGACGGGGGGCCGCCCAACTTCAACCTAACGTGAGCCATGACAGATCCACTCTCCCACGCCACCAGTCTTGATCCGGATACCGGTTTTACCCCGCTGCCCTCCGTTGGCCAGGCCGCCAATGACCTGCGTGCTGCGGCCGGCGAAAAGGCCCGGGAACTCGCCCACAACGTCGGTGCCCAGGCGTCCTCCCTCAAGGAGCTCGCCATCGGCAGTGCCCAACATTTTCGCGAGGTGGCCGGCGAAAAAGTCGGCCAACTCAAAGCCAGTGCCGCGGAAAAAGCCGAAGAAATCAGACACTCCGCCGCCGAACACGCGCAACGCTTGCAGGAAAGCGCCGCCGAACAATGGCATGATACGCGGGTTCTAACCAAGGAATTCCATCTCACTGCTGAGGATTACATCCGCCAAAACCCCACCAAATGCGTCGTCGGCGCGCTGGGCTTGGGCGTGCTCATCGGGTTGATCGTTCGTCGCTAGGCTTGCTCGCTTCTAGCGCCTGATCCATTCGTTCCCATCCTTCCGGCTGGAACGGGTCCCCGACGCCTTATGATCACTTCCTCCGGTATACCTCAATCATCCGCTCCCGATGCTCCCGCAGAGCCGCGGGCGGAGGCGTCGGCGGCTACGGGTTGGAGCGCGGCTCTCGGCGTGCTCATCAGTTCGCGCCTCGCGCTGATCCAGCTCGAATCATCTGCCGCCGCCCGCCAGACCTGCCAACTCGTCGCCTGCATCGCCGCCGCCGCCCTCGCCTTGATCGCGGCCTGGGCCTTGCTCATCGCCGGTGGCATTGCCGCGCTCGCCGCTGCCACCGCTTGGCCATGGTACTCGCTCGCCTTGGCCGCCGCCGGCGCTCACGCCTTGGCCGCAGGCATTTGCCTGCGGCTAGCCAGGGCCGACTCTCGCCCCGTATTCCCCTGCACCCGCGCTGAATTCATCAAAGACCGCGAATGGCTAGCCACCCTCAAAACTCCCCGCAAATCCAACAACTGATGCGTCTGAGTGCCGCCTCTCGCGGCCAGCTCAGCCAGCAAGCCGCCGATCTCCGGCAACGCTTCGATGTGCCCGGCCGCCTGCTGCAATCGCTGCGCGGTCATCCCCTCGCTTGGCTGGGAGGCGGGCTGGCAAGCGCGTTCGGCGCCACCCTCCTGTTGCACCGCAGCCCCGCCACTCCAAAGCGCGGCCGCGGCTGGCGCGGTCTGCTCGGCTCCCTCGCCCTCAGCGCCGCCCGCCCTGTCATCAAAAATTGGCTTGCCGCCCAGCTCCAGCAATTCGTTCTCGCCCAGCTCCACTCTGCGGCCATGCTGCGCCCCCGGTCCAAGCCCGCAGACCGCCCGGAGCCGCGTCGCCGGGTCCAGAGTCCTTGAAAAGCCGAAGATGTTGTCCTCAGGTCAAATTTCCCGTCTCGCGTCATCATGTCTTGCCTCTGGGGTCTGAGGTGCAGCCTCGCTTGCTAATCCCGCCAGTTCCCGATTTCTCCCAATATTTGCCCCACCTTCTGCAACATGTCAGGCCACCAAGTTCTCGATCACGTTGACCAATACCTCCAGCTCGGGCGCCAATACGAGTGCTCCGACGTTCACCTGCCCACCGCCTTCCCTCCGGCCTGGCGGCGCTTCGGCCAACTCGCACCCATTTGGGATGACCACCCCCACCTCACCCCAGACGATACCCAACGCCTCGCCCGCTCGTTCCTAGGCCCGCAGGAGTGGGCACGCCTCCAGGACAAGGGCGACGTGGATTTCGCCTACTCCAATGCGCACGGCCGCTACCGCGCCTCGGTCGTCAAGCAACGCCTCGGCTATGACATGGCCTTTCGCGTCATCAATACCAACATTCGCTCGATGGCCGACATCGGCCTGCCTCTCGAGCATATCACCCCGCTCACCCGCTATCAAAACGGCCTGATCCTCGTCACCGGCTCGGTTGGCTCCGGCAAGTCCACCACCCTCGCCGCACTGGTGGATTTCATCAACATGGATCGTGAGGACCACATCCTCACCCTCGAGGATCCCATCGAGTATGTCTTCGAATCCAAGGGCTGCCACGTCAATCAGCGCGAAGTCCATGCCCACACCGAGTCCTTTGGCAAGGCCCTCCGCGGTGCCTTGCGCGAGGATCCGGATATCATCATGGTCGGTGAAATGCGCGACCTCGAAACCATCCAGCTCGCCCTTACCGCCGCGGAAACCGGCCACCTCGTCCTCGGTACCCTCCACACCGGTAATGCCCCCCGCACCCTCGACCGCGTGCTCGACGTGTTCCCCGTCGATCAACGCGAGCAAATCCGCATCATGGTCTCCGAATCGCTGCGCGGCGTGCTCTCCCAACAACTCGTGCCACGCCTCGACGGCGACGGCCGCGCACTCGCCTTGGAATTGTTAGTAAACACCCCGGCCGTGGCTAACTGCATCCGCGAGGGCAAGACCTTCATGCTGCCAGGCGTGATGCAAACCGGCAAAAACGTCGGCATGATCACCATGGATGAGTCGCTTCGCCAACTCTATATCAAAGGCATCGTTTCCCGCGAGGAGGTCCTCTACCGCGCCGAAGACAAACACCAGATGCGTGACTTCTTCCGCTCCTGATCCCGCCCATTTTCCGCTACCCATCCCATGGCTAACATAGACGCCTATTTCCGCTACATCATCGACAGCAAAGGCTCCGACCTCCACCTCTCCGAGGGGCAGTTGCCGAAAATCCGCGTTCATGGCGCCGTCGTCCCCATTCCCGAACAGGTCAAGCTGCAGGGGGAGGATTTTCACTCCCTGTTAGAGGAGATTTGCGAACCGAGCGCCTTCGCCCGCTACCTGCAAACCGGCGACCTTGACTTCGCCTACGAAATGGACGCGGACTCGCGTTTTCGCTGCAATTACTTCAAACAACAAAATGGTCTGGCCGCAGTCTTCCGGCTCATTCCCACCGAGATTGCCTCGCTCGAAGCTCTGGGTGTGCCGGCCGTCGTCAAGGAGTTCGGCCACATGCGCTCCGGCTTAGTGCTCGTCACTGGCCCCACCGGCTCGGGCAAGAGCACCACGCTGGCCGCGTTGTTGGACTACATCAACACCAACTTCAACCGTCACATCATCACCGTCGAGGAACCTATCGAGTTTATTCACACTAATAAGCGATCGATCATTACCCAGCGCGAGGTGCCGATTCAAACGCCGTCCTTTGCTGACGGTCTGCGCGCCTCGCTGCGCCAAGACTCCGATATCGTGCTGGTAGGCGAAATGCGCGACTTGGAAACCATTTCGCTGGCGCTCACCGCCGCAGAAACCGGCTTGCTGGTGTTTGGTACCCTTCATACTAACAACGCACGCAAGACCGTTGACCGTATCATCGACGTGTTCCCGGCCGACCAACAATCGCAGGTGCGCACCATGCTTGCGGCTTCGCTGCGCGGTGTGGTCGCCCAGTTGCTGTGCAAGCGCGTGGACCAGCCGGGCCGCACCGCAGTACATGAAATCATGTTTGCCACGCCGGCAGTCGCGGCCATCATCCGCGAGGGTGCCACCCAAAAACTCTACGACGTGATCACCAGCGGCAAGTCCGAGGGCATGCAGTTCATGGATGAATCTATCTGGAGCAAACTCAACGCTGGCATGATCTCGCCGCAGGAAGCCTACATGAAGGCCATCGATAAGACCCGCTTCAAAAAGTTCCTTCCAGCCAACCTTGCCCACCTCGGCGACGCTTCGGGCGAAAGCCCGCTCGACCACTGATGCTTAGACTGCCAAATCTAATGATCTATTGAATTGGTATACTTCTTGCTAAGAACGATTTCTACTGATGCATCGCCTCCCTAATCAACAGGCCGTGAGTCGCTTTCGCATGGCTGCCTTGTTACTGCTTAGTAACAGGTTGCTCATGGTTGCCCTGCCCATCCTGCTGGGGTATTCACTCATCATCGGCGATCGCGATCTAACCCATTTCAGCTTGGCGCTGGTGGCCGTCTCCGTTTTGTTCAGCATCATCCTGTGGGGCTTGGTCGCGCGCCTCCGTTGCCCTCTGTGCATCGGCTTGCCTCTGGCTATGAGCGGCAGCGTCAAGAGTCGACTTGCGCGCTCCTTGCTCGGCAGTTACCCCCTTCGCGTTGCTAGTGGCATCCTGATGAAAGGTTATTTCCGCTGCCCGTATTGTGGGGAGTTCACCTCTGTGGAAGTTCGCCGCCACCGCCAGCGCTAGTCACCTGCGCAGTAGGGAGCGACGACTTTACTGTCGTCGTGCGGAAGGGCCGGCTATGAAAGAGAGTCTTCGGTGCTCATTCATGGGGCACCCTTCCGCTACCACCACACGAATGTGGTGGCTCCTTAGCCCGGGCAACTCGGCAGGTTCTTGGGTGCTTGCCCACCCGCACTCCTTCCGCGCTTGCACTGCGGGCCGAGGTGGCTTTCACTCCGCCATGACTCGCCCCGACGGACGCCAACCTGATCAACTTCGCAATATTTCCTTCATCCCCAATGTGGCGGCCCATGCCACCGGTTCGGTGCTCGTGTCGTTCGGCAACACCCGGGTGATTTGCTCGGCCACCGTCGAGGATGACGTGCCGCGCTGGATGCGCTCGCAGCGGGTGGAGGGGGGCTGGCTCACCGCCGAGTATTCGATGCTGCCTTACGCCACCCTGGAGCGCAAGCCGCGGGATATTTCCCGCGGCAAACTCGATGGCCGCTCATCGGAAATTCAACGCCTCATCGGCCGGGCCTTGCGCGCCGTGGTCGATCTGAAAAAAATCGGCCAACGCACGCTCTGGATCGATTGTGATGTCTTGCAAGCCGATGGCGGCACCCGCACCGCATCCATCACCGGGGGGTGTGTGGCCGTGGCTATCGCCTTTAACCGGCTCTTCGCCGAGGGTAAACTCCGCGATTTCCCCCTCAAAAAACTCGTCGCCGCAGTATCCGCCGGGGTGGTTAATGGGGTGCCCCTGCTGGATTTGGACTATCCCGAGGACAAGGCGGCTGCCGTGGACTTCAATGTGGTGATGACTGAAACGGCTGAGTTTGTGGAGATCCAGGGCAGCGGTGAGGAGTCGGTGTTTTCTGCTGCGGAAATGACCGCCATGCTCGAACTCTCCCGCAATGGCATCGCCCAACTCATCTCTCTTCAACAGCAAGCCATCCTCGCCGCCGAGCGCGCCGGCCCCGCCGATCTGGCCGCTCTCGCCGCCGCCTTTGGTCAGTGACTCGCTTCGGAGCAAGGGGCTTGAGCCCAAGACGATTCGTTTAGCCCATGACTTGCCAAAAGGCGGCTCCGGGTAGCTGCCCGGACCACGGGTGGCGCGGGCAGCTTGCCCGCCGCCATAAGCCAAGCCTCAGAACGCCTGCTTCATCTGGACGCCTTTGTTGGGTGCTTGGCGGCGCTGTTGGTTAAACTTGCTGTTGTTGAACATCTGGATCTTGTCATTCTGCTCGTTGAGGTTGTTTTGATAGTCGAGTTGCTGGCCCTGGGGGCCTGCCGGTTGCGGCACGCTAGCCGGGGTGTTGGGCGGGCTGCCGAGCCAGGTGTCGCCGCGGAAAAACGCGTAGCGCGACTCGCCTTCGCGGGCGATGACGGTGGCCTTGCCGTGGACGTTATCGGCGATGAACAGGCCGCGCAGGTCAGTCTCGCCGCTGCGAAACTCCGTGTCGGCGCTGCCAATGGCCTTGACGTGAACTTCGGGCCGGTAGCCGCCCTTGACGGTGTCGAGCACGTTGGCGCGGACGCGGCCGCTGGTGGTGTCTTGCTGGACCTCGATTTTGAGCGGGGTGATGAGGACCATGCCGCTGGTGAAAAGGTCGTCGCCGCGGCAGATGATCAGATAGGCAGCTTCATTTTTCCACTGCAGGGAGAGCTTGCGTTCCTTCTCGATAAAATCCTTCCCGTCGCCCAGCACGGTGGTCTGCTCAAGCTCGGGCCGGATGCCGGCGAGTTGTACGCTGGTGATGGCACTGAGATTTTTTTGCTGGAGATAGAGTTGCATTAGGTCCACCCGATACACCTGCAGCGACACCTCCTTGATGTTGCGGTACTTGAGCGTCAGTTCAACGGGTTCGCCGGGTTTGACCACGGTGATTTCGTCGAGGGCGATGGATTTTTTCTCAAAGTAGGCGATGGCCTCGCCGGCATCCGGATAGATATCCCTGACCTTCGTGTACCACTCGATGGCGTCCTTGGGCTTCCCTTCAGCGTGATAGATCTGACCCAAAATGTAGCGGGCAAAATCCCGGTCCTTGCTGTCGCCGTCGGCCACCACCTTGGCGGCGGCCAGCGCCTCAGCGTACTCGTTTTGCCAGAATAAGCCTAGCGCACTGATGTATTGAAAGCCGGGGGCCAGCGGACTGTCCGGGTATTTCTTGGCAAACTCATTGGCTAACGAAACTACCAGCGGATAGTTCTTCAACGTCAGCAGACAATTGGTTAGCGAGAAACCGGCGTCGTCGGCCAGTGGGTCTTGGGGATACATCGCCAAAAACGCCAGCAGCAGGTCGGCGCTGCGCTTGAGCATGGCGGTTTTCTCGGGCTGAAGGCCGTCTTCCTTGGGCAGTTCGTTTGCCTTGGGGGCTTTTTGATAGATCAACTGCGATAGCGCAAAATGGCTAGCGATCACCTCGGCGCTATCCGGGTACTCGCGCCAGATGCGTTCCTGGAAGTCGATCGAGCCGAGGAAGCGGCCCTCATCCTCGAGCACGGCGCTGATGGCGGAGTCGTTGTTGAAGCTCGCGGCGATGGCGGCGCGATAGACCAGCCATGAGCGCTCGAACTCGCCGATGTCGGTGTAGGCCTTGCCGACCACCAGGATTTTGTCGTAGGGGATTTCCAACTGTGGGAAGCGCTCGCGCAGCAGCTCAAACATCTCGACGATCTTGTGGGCGTCGTAGAACTTGGCGCTGGTGTGAATCCACAGCAACATGCGGGCCAGTTCGCTCTCGTTGTATTGTGGGTTGTTAGCGCGGACGCTGGCTAGGTGCTCCAGCGCGCCGGCCAGATCGCCATCCTCGAAGGCGCATTTTCCGAGGGCGTAGTGTTCGGCGTCGTTCATTTGATAGACATCGGGCGACTTCTCACCGGCGGCCAGCACCGTCAGTTCGGTCACCGGGCCGATGCTCATGAAGGCCGGGTTGCCCAATTCGCGGATCACCGGCGGGAGCATGCGGAAAGTTCCCGGCACGTAGCCGGTTAGGTCGAAGTTCACCTGGTGCAGCCCGCGGTTGAAGAACAGGGTGATGGTCGAATCAGTGATTTCGCGCCCGGTCAACTCCGCGGCGTTAGCGCTTAGGCTCGCTTCGTCCAAGCGGGTGCCTGGCGGCAGGGAAATTTCCAGGGCATAGCGGCGGCCATCCTGGTTCCAGCCACGGCCGCTACTCAGCACGACATGCAGGCGCTGGCCATTTTCCAGAGCCTTGACCGGAGAGCTGCTACCCGCGCCAATCGGCTTGCCGCGGTATTCGAGTTGGGCATGCAGATGTTGCACATTTTCCAGGCGCGGAACGATGTTGATCGGGGTGGCCTTCACTTCTGGCGAAAACCCACACAAGGTCGCCGCATAGGTGTAGCGGCCGCGGCCTTTCAGCTTGAACTCAACTAGGTTTTTGTCGGCCTTGACTAGTTCGTTAGGCACGGCCAGCAAATGTTGACCGAGGCTGGCGACGGCCTTGACGCTACCAATCTCCTTGCCGTTGACCACCACTGCGATCTCGATGTCGGTGGCTTGTTGGAGCCCTTGCGCAAACCAAGTAGAGAGCGCGGCAACGGCTGGACCCTGGGCGCGAGGATTGGGGAAACCAAAGCAGCCGTGGGCCTGCAACAAGGCCTGGGCAGCCGCAGCGGTGGCGGTGCCGGTGGGCAGGGTTTCCGCCATGGCTAACAAAACCATCGCGGTCGTCTCGTCGCGGTCATTGAGCCAGACGGTCTTGCATCCCCCGTCCCACACGAACAGCTTGTCCGGTTCCGCCTTGAACTTTGACTCTAACAACTTCGCCAGTTCGGTGGCAATCTCCCGCCGCTCTAAATTGAAAAATGCGCGGGCCAGATGCGCGAGGCTGGAATTGCCCAAGCTGTTGCGCTCGCGATAGAGCCGGTTGCAATTGGCAAAATCGGCCTGCTTGTCAGTGGATAGGGCATGCAGAATGACCGCCTTGCTGTCGTTGTCGTTGGCATCGCAGGCCTCGAATTGTTTGAGCAGCGCGGCCGCCGCCTTGTCGATGCTGTCCTTGTTGACGACGATGCCACTCTGGCGCGCCTCGATGAGCGCCCAGAACACCCGCGCGGTGGTGAGCTGACCTAAGGCCTGGCAGGTCCAATTGCCGTCGGCCGCCTGGCTGGCAACCAAGGCGGCGACGAGTGCCCGCGCGCGGCTGGAGAGTTGTTGGGTGTAACTTCCATTCACCTTGCCGGTGTTGGCATAGCGCAGGGCGGTGGCTGCAGCTAACAAGTCATTGGCCGCGGTGTCGCCCGGTTGAGGCGGTAGCAGACGTGCCATGTCCTCGCAGGCGCCTGTGCCACTGCGGCGCAGCGCCATATCGAGCACGGCTGTGCGTACATCCGGGCCGATTGCCACACTCATCCAGCAGGACGAATAGGCGCGCTGCGCGGGCAGGCCGAGTACTGCGACGGCATCCGCCTTGGCGCTGCCGCCGGCGTGCGCGGTGTAGGGCAGACCCCACGGCCTAACCGGTATGGTGAGCGTCAGCGCGTCGGCGGGCGGTTTGAGCGCGGTGGCGTTGGGACTGGCGCTGCCGCTTAGTTCGAGGATGATTTCCAAGGCGGCAGGCACCGTAATGCGATCAAAGGCGACTTCGCCACCCGAATTGGCTAGCACGTCGACGGATTTTTCGCGTTCGGCGAGCACCTTGGTCTTATCCTTGGCATCGAGTACGCGCAGCTTGAGATCCACCGGTCCCGCGTAATCGGTTAGGTTGTGCAGGCGGCCGACCACGCGCAATTCGTCGCCTTCGCGGAGGAGCGCCGGGGTTTTGAGCTCGACGAAAAAATCCTTGCGGGTGAGCGTTTGGGCGGTGGTTTGGCCGACCAGGGTTTCGACCGTGCACCCGCGGGCCGTTAGACGCCAGGCGTTGGTGGTTTCTGGCAGCACCATGCTGGCGATCACCTTGCCATCCGCGCCAGTGATGAGCGAGGGCAGCCAGCGGCCCTCGCCCTTGACCTCGCGGCGCACCGCCGCCGCAGATTTTTCGCCCGGTTTGGGCTCTTCAGTGAGCTCCTTGAAATCTGCCGTTGCTCCACCGAAGTCGTCCGTGGTTTCGTGCAGAGATTCCCCATCCGCCGGCGCATTCGTCATGCTCCTGGCATCGACGCCGTTAATGGCGGCACCACCCCTGGACCTGCCCGAGGCAGGGGGCACCACTCGCGGCTTGGAATTGTTAGCCGCCATTGCCTTGCGCAACTCATCGAGCTTGGCACGCTCTGCCTCGCTGCGGGTCAGGCGGCTGGCTTCATCGGTCACGGCTTTGGAAACCGGGTGGGTGCTGCCTTGATAGTGGAAAGCGCAGGTGGCACCGAGTTTGAATTCGGCGTGGCGACGGGCGTCCTGTTGGAAAAAGCTGAGGATGGGGGTGAGGGGATCCGGGCACACGGCGAAGAGCGCCTCATTGACCAGCGCGAGGCTCAGTTCGGCCTCGACTGGTTGCCCGGTCTGGTCGGTGACGCTGAGTTCTACCTTGGCTTCTTCGCCCGGAGTAAACGCGTCCTTGAGCGGTTTTATGCAGACCTTGAGTTGGCGTTCGACGTCGAAGTCCTTGGTGGCACTGCGCAGGTCGCGGCCGTCCATGGCACTGACGGCGAGACGGAAGTTGGGAAATAAATCGTGCCCCACTTTGATAGATAGGTCGTTGTCATCCTTTTTCAACTCGATGATGCGGTGGCGGAGAATGGTTTCGCCCTCGAAGGTCACCAGCGCCAGTCCTTTTGTTAGTCGCGAGTGCAGCCGCACGCGGGTTTCCTTGCCCACTTTGAGGGTGGCTGTGTCGGCGAAGAGCCGCAGCTTGACGGCGTCGTCAGCATCGGACACCACGATCTGGCACTCGTGGATGATGGGTTGGCCGAAGCGATCGCTGCCGGTGGTACGCAGCCGATAGAGTCCGCCTTTCTCTAACGTAAGGGGCACGCTAACCTTGCCGGTGGCGGGGTCGGTCTTGAGGTCCAACTCCGAGTGGGTGACCTCGGCAGGCGCTAGGGTGGGCGCGTCGCTCCACGGCAGCAGGGCCAACACCGGGCGGGTTTTGGCTTGCTCGATGCGCAGCACCGTGAGCTTGAGGGCTTGGCCAGTGGACTGGCCGTCGGCCGCCGTAGTGGTTAGGGAAAGGTCGAACGGCTCGCCCGCAATGACCACCGCTTGGCTCGGCTTGGCCGCGATGGTGAAACCGAGGCGGGCCAGGGTAAGCGTCTCGCTGGTGCTTAGGTTGTCGCCGTCCAGCGTCGCGCTGAAGGTGAGGGCGGAGCCGGGGCGCATGCTCGTGGTGTCGAAGCTCAGCTTGGCTTTGCCGGCGGCGTCGGTGGTGACGGTTAGACTGCGGCCATCCGGCAGGCTGCAGCGCAGCGCGCGCCCGGCGAGTGGCTCGCCCCAATAGAACGCGGCCTGCAAGGTGGCTTCGATGGTTTCGCCGCGGAACCACACGCGCCGCGCAAACTCCATCGCCAGTTTGATCTTTTCCAATTTGAACGAGCGCACTTCGAAGGAGCCTTGGAAATGCAGCGCTTCGAGCCCCTTGCGTTCTTGGTGCGCGGCCATCACATAGGTGCCGTTAGCAGTGATGGCAGGCAGCACCA
Source organism: Verrucomicrobiota bacterium (assembly GCA_008932955.1). Lineage (GTDB taxonomy): Bacteria > Verrucomicrobiota > Verrucomicrobiia > Verrucomicrobiales > Akkermansiaceae > Luteolibacter. The sequence goes on along the minus strand of WBXE01000005.1, from coordinate 6,053 downwards.
GAGACGAATCGAAGGTGCCGAAGCGGCTGGTCTTCACGCTTTGTTCGCTTAGCAAGCGGCCTTGCGGGTCGCTGATGCTGAGTTTGAATTCGCTGTTTTCCGGCACCGCGTAGGCGGCGTTGCGCAACTCGCGCAGGATCCCGCGCAGCGCCACACTCTCGCCGGGTTGGTACACCGGACGGTCGGTGTAGAGGTAGCCTTTGGCGCTAAGTCCGGTCGTCAGTTGCAGGCCTGCTAGATCGAGGTTGAAGGAGGCGGCGTGGCCTTTGGCTATAGCGAAGAGACGCAGGTCGGCGAGGTCCTTGAGTGATTCCAGTTGGGTTTTGAACACGCCGTCGTCGCCGGTCTTGCCGGTGGCGGCCACCGCCTTGCCGTCGCTAACCAAGATGTCGACGTCGGCGGCGGGCTTGCCCGTGAGCATGTTCTGGACAAAGGCTAGCAACTCACGGCGGCTGGATTTGACGATGACTTCGAGGTCGGAGCGCAGCACCAGCACGGTGCTTTCCCATTCGTCATCGCCGACGGTGACGACGTAAGCCCCCGCTTCGCCCGATGGAAAAGGGATTTTGACCTCCTGCTCAAACGGTTTGTATTTGACGTATCCCTCGGGCTTGAAGTCCCAGGTCTTGTCCGGTTGGATGAGCGATACATCCAGCTTCTCGACCCCGGTGATGCCGTGCATTTTGCGGAAATACGCCTGCAGATCGATCTCATGAAGCCGAAAAGTGCATTTCTCAATGTTGCGCAGCTTGAGCTTGACCACTGCCGGTTCGTTAGTGCGGAACGTGCGCTCTGCCGATAGATCCAGCGACTTGCCGGTGAGCCGCGCGACCGAGGCGTTGGCCTCGGGATAATTGAATTCACCAACCAGCTTGCGGTAGAGCTGCAGGGCTTGCTCGAACTCCGCAAATTTCTCCTCGTGAATGGCCGCGCTTTTCATCAGGGCAATGCGGGCTTCCGGGCTTTGTGGATATTTGCTAACCAATTTAGTCCATTCCTCGATGGCCTGGCGATAGGCCGCGTTGGTGGGTGCCAGCTCGCCTTTGGCCTTCTCCAGCGCGTGGGCCTTGGCCTCGTGGATCGCTCCAAAAAGATAGAGAATGCGCGGCGAGCGCAAGTCGAGCGGATGGGCGCCCAGAAACTCGTCGAAGCGTTGCACGGCGAGCGCCTCGGTCTTATCGGTTAGGGCGTCCATGCCCATCTGGAACTCGGCGTCGATGATGGCATTCTGGCTGTCGGACCACTGCGGGCCGTTGGGGTAGTCCTTCACATAACTCTGCCACGTGGCGATGGCGTCCTCACGCTTTTTCTGCTGAGCCAACAGCGCGCCGATGCGGAACAAGGCACGCATTTTCAGATTGGCCAAATGGGTGGCTGGAGCGGCGTGCAGATCCTCGTCGTATTTGAGTGCCGGTTCGCCTTCCGCTAGATGGAAACCCTCACCAGCAATGAAGTCCCGATAGGCTTGGATGGCATCATCGGCGCGGCCGGCACTTTGATAGGCCTCGGCAATCATCCAGGCGGCACGCACCGCCCGGCTGCCCTCGGGGAATGCCGTTAGGAAATCCCGGCAGGTTTTGATGGCTTGGTCAAGTTCTGCGGCATGTAGGACAAATAGCGCCACATCGCTGGTGGGCAGGCCGCCGGTGTTGCCGATGACTTGGGTGGTGGTATTGCGGGGTGTCGTGGTTGCTCCCTGCTGGGTGAAATACGCTTGGACCATCAGCCAGCGGATCTCGGCGGGAAGGTTTTTGCCCTCGGCGGTGAGCAGTTCGGCCTGCAGCGCGGGTGCAATGCGCAGCGGCTTATCGAGCATTTTGAGCAGGTCTTCCAATTCCATGCGGCCTGCGGCGATGTTGTTCGCCTGGATCTGCGCCTCCGCGAGACGGTAGCGCGCCCACGCCGCATGCTTGCCGGCGGGCGGGGGATTTTGCAACGGCAGGCGTGGCGTGCCCGAACCGGCCGGACCGTTCCAGGTCGGCTCAAACTCGGTTAGGTATGCCTGCAAATCCAGTGCCGCCTGCGGGAAGTTGCCGGCCTGTTGGATGGCGCGGGCTTTCTTGAACACCAACTCGTCGCGCAGGTCGCGGGAAATTTCCATGCCCAGCGCCTTGGTGTATAGGTTGTAGGCTTTTTGAAAATCCGGCTTGGGCGCGTCCGGCGCATGGGTGTCGGGCGTGGTGGTGAGCTTGTCGGCGAAGGCGACAATGACGCTAACGAGTTCCTGTTTGCGCCCGGCGGCGAGGAGGCGGGCCGCCTCGCCCTGATAGATAGCGGCCGCCTCTTGGAATTTCTTCTGTTCTACGAGCGCCTGCGCCTGCAAGAACGTGGCTTTGAAGCGCCAGTCGCTGGCCGGAAACGCCGAGGCAAGTTGTCCGGCCTCGGTGATGACCGCCGCAAATTTCTTCGCCTGGAACAGCGCCAGCGCCTTGAGATAACAAGCTTCGTCAGCCTTGGGCGCGTTTGCCGCGATGAGCTTGTCGGCGGTGGCTCCTGCCTGCTCGTAGTGCTCGGCGCGCATCTCGGCTCGCAGCGCATCTAGCGGCGACGCCTCGGCTGCCCACGATCCGGTGGCCATACCGAGGACGATGGCGAAGCTGAGGACAAGCTGGCGATGCGTTAGGCGCGGAACAAATAGCTCGGTATGCATGGTGGAAATCCTCGGTCGAAAAAAGCGATGACTTCTAGCATAGCGACACGGCCGGTGCGGTTTACCTAGTTGAACCGGTCATTTTTTAAACTGCTGAGGATTCCACACTGGAGCCGCTGGTCGGAATTGAACCGACGACCTGCTCATTACGAATGAGCTGCTCTACCCCTGAGCTACAGCGGCGTAATAGGTTGATTTTAAGTGCGTTCGCAGGCGTTAGACACTCATCTGAGGTGCTAACTCGTTAGCCAATCGTCACCGAATTCAGCGGTGACCATCGGGCAACATGCGGCGAGAGAGAAGCAAGCGTCGGCTTGGCTGTCAAGGAGTATATCGGGGGTGGCGGCGATTTTTCGGTAAATCCGGGCACAAAAAAAGCGGGCCATGCGGCCCGCCTGTGCGTCTTTGTTCGGTGGTTCAGCTTGTCAGAGGGTTTAGCCCGATCTCCGCAGCTGAAATCTGCAACTCGATGTGTATTCTGTGGTTAATCTATCCGACTCTCGGAAATCCAACTTCGCAATTCGCGGGTTAGTCAGAAGGCTTAGCGATCGATGCGCCCATGTTGGGTACTGCGGAGCAGCTCGTTGAATTTTTTGCGTTCGCAGGGTTGTGTGGATTTCCACGGAAACTCGGTGATGCGCGGGTCGTCTCCGGCGATTCGCTCGGTGAGCACTTGGGTCGTTAGATACGCGGCGCGGAAACCCGGCGTCAGGTTGGCCGGGTCGAGTTCCAGCCGGTCGAACGTAGCGGCTGCCTCGTTTGCTTGGCCGTCGCAGAGGTAGGCGGTGGCCATCACGCATTGGATGGTCAAGTCCTTGGGAAAGCTGCCAGCCAGTGCCTGCACGGCTTTGAGAATGGTTTTGGGATTGATCACATGGTTGAGGCAGGCCAGATAGGTAAACTGGGTTAGCAGCACCGGGTTGCCCGGCTCGAAGGACAGATAGCTGGCGCAGATTTCCAGCAACGTGTTGTCGCGGCCTTGCCGCGCGAGCGAATTGAGCAGTGGCTTGAGTTCAGCGTAGAGTGGCAGCGGCCCGCGGCCTAATTGAATCGCCGCCACCATCGCCTGCTCCGCCTCCCCGGTCATCCCCGCGTCGCTTGCCAGGCGCTGGATTTTTAGATAGGCTCCGGGTGATGCGCTGGCCTTGGCGTCGGCCATGGCGTCGGCCCAGGCTGTGGCGCGGGTGGTGGCATCAGCGCTGCTGGCGATGGCGATCGCCCGGTGGGCTAACTCCTCGAACTTGGGAATGCGCTCCCCTTGCTTGTTTAACAATTCAATCGCGCTTTTCCAAGCTGCGCAGTGTTCCATAGCCTGAAGCAACCGGTGAAATAATTCGGGGTGGGCTTGGACAGATTCCGGCGGAAGGGTGTCCAACAGGCGTTGATAGAGGCCGAGGTCTCCCAGAAACCCCGCCAACGCCACCGGATCGCGCTCCTTCCAGCGGCCAATCGCTGCATCGATCAGTTGGGCCGCCTGGCTAAAGTTGGCGGCGTAGTCGATGCGCGTGAGCAGCAAATTCAGGCGCGCCGCATCGGTAGCGGCTGGCTGTTCGAGCAGCCCGCGCAGTGGGGCTAACAATTTTGCCTGCAAGCTTGGCACCGGGATGGATTCGAGCAAGGTGAGCCACTCGCGCAGCTCGGCGTCTGCAGCGTTGGTGGGCATTTGGCTGGCGATCATGCGTTGGGCCTCGTCGTAGCCCTCGCGGTTGCCACTGCCGATGAGTACCTGGATCAAGCGCCGTTGCACCGTGCCGTCGCGGGCGGTTTCGGGCACTGCCAGCAATACCGAAGCTGCTTCGCTGAGCCGCCGCTCGGTAATCAGCCGATCGGCAAACACCAGCGCGAAACGGCGGTCTTGCCGGCACTCGGCCGATAGAGTGGTCCAAGCTTGGCCGAGCAAGCCGAGGGCCACTTCCGCGGCGACGCCGCGGAAGCCATTGAGGCGGTCTTCGTCGGTACTTTGCGGATGAGCCATCAAGGCCCGAGCGATATCCCCATGCATCGGATTGCGCAGCGCCGCAGTGGCTTTTTCTAATATCTGATAGGCTTCCAGCTGTGAGTCGCCGGCCCGCAGCACGGTGAGCGACAGATCGCGGGCGTCATCCATGCGCTGTTCTGCGATGGCTTGGCGAGCGGCCGCCAGATTGCGCTGCATCCGCCAGGCCTTGAACTCCTGATAGCACGGCTTCATCACCAGCCAACCGAGCCCGGCCAGCACCCCGCTCAGTAGCACAAGGCGCATGCAGGAGTGCAGGTTGGCCCAGCGGTCATCGAGGGCTTGAAAAAACGAACGGATCATGGCGACATGTTAGGGTTTATTGGTGCTGCACGGTTTTGACCACGGTGCGCAGAGGCCGCGCTGAGAGCTTGCCCGCAAGCAGATAGAAAATCAAGCCGCTGACGCCAAACGCGAGCAGCCCGAGCGCGTCGTGGGCTTGCTCGAATGCCAGTTTGCCATGGGTGAAGCGGATTTGCGCCAAGGCGAAGGTGCGGGCCATGTTCACTAGAAAGGCGACTCCGCAGGCGCAGCCCAACAAGGTGAGTGCCCGCGAGGGCCTCAAGCGTTGCAGCTCGGTGAAAAACCACGTCGCCATCACGAAACTTTGGAACGAACGCACCCCACTGCAGCCGTCGGTCACCTCCACGCTCACCTCGTGCCATTGCAGCCGCTCCCCTAACACTAATACGGGCTTTCCTAACAATTGAAACACCTCCGCCACCGCGCCGACCACCCAGCGGGTGAGGTGGTGCACGATCCCGGTCTCCAGTACGGTGGGCCACGGCAGGGCCGAGAGCCACAGCAAGGTGATCCAGCCAAAACCCAGTGAGGACCGCCAGCCGCGCGACACCGCCAGTAGGCCATGGCTGACCAGGGCTGCGGTCAAACCTAACAAAGAAGTCGGCAATCGCCAATTGGGATCCGCGTAGCCGAGGACCCGCAGCACCAGAATCCACGGCAACAACAGCGCCGCCGCGCTGAGCACCAGTCGCCGCGAGGGCAGGCGCAGCGGGGTGTCGAGACCTTGCCAGCGGCGTGCCATCAGCCATAGGGCGGCCGGCGGCACGAACCAGCCATAGTCGTAATACTCACCGTGCCCCCAGGTGTACGCTGCCGCCAGCATTGCCGGGGTCCACAAGGCCGCCACTCCAATCAGTGGCAGCCATGCGGTGGGAAGGTTAAGTTTCATGATGGGGAAAAAGACACAAGACGACAAGACACAAGACGCAAGAGAAGAGTAAATGAAGAAGCGCTACGCTCTCTTATCTTATCTTGTCTTGGGTCTTGCGTCTTGGAGCGCAGCGGTCTTGCGTCTTCCTATGCTTCATCCAGTCCCACGTGCCAGCGGTAGATGCGCAGCTGGTACTTGTCGGCCATGGCATCGACGCGATCGAGCAATTCCTT